>DAOUPR010000303.1 GCA_030626065.1 Clostridium sp.
AGGTATTAGAGTCAATATTGATAATAGTAATAAACAACCTGGATATAAGCGTGCTGAAACCGAAATGAAAGGAATTCCAATACGTCTAGAAATTGGACCTAGAGATATAACTGAAAATAAAGTAATACTAGCAAGAAGAGATAATTTTGAAAAGTCAGAAGTTAAAATAGATAATTTAGTTGATGTAGTAAAAGAGACATTAATAAGTATTCAAGCTAATTTATATAAAAAAGCTTTAGCTTATCGTGAGGAAAATTCCACTATAGTAAACAGCTTTGATGAATTAAAGACAACAATAAATAAAAAGGGTGGATTTGTTAAGGCTATGTGGTGTGGAGATAGAGATTGTGAAGATAGAATCAAAGAAGAAACTGGTGCAACAGCAAGATGTATTCCTTTTGAGCAAGAAAATATTAATAATACTTGTGTCTGCTGTAATAAAAAAGGGGAAAAAATGGTTGTATTTGCTAAGGCATATTAAATTATTTGATCAAAAATTTCCAGAAAATATTAAAAAAAAGAACTATAATAAAATCTCCGACTAATTAACTGAAAGTAAGTAATTTTGGGGAAGTTGATAAAAGTGATAAATCGAAAAGAGATTAAAGAGGATGAACTAGTTACTCAAGCTAAAGAAGGTAATAGTAGTGCCTTTGAAAGCCTCATGAATGGTTATAGTTACTTCATTTAAAAGTTCACCAATTTCTTTAACAGTGGAATTAATTGATTCTGGCATCCCACAAGATGAAGCTATGAAAATGGCTAAAGAATATATTCAAACTCTACATACAATGACACAAGCAGTAAATATTAATGGTAACAAATAATGAAATTTGTTAAGCTGCTATTACTATATTTAAAGATTGTAATTAAAATATTATTATTACTTCTTATATCTCCAGTTTATTTTCTATATGTATATTTTAAATCTTATAGATACAAATATGTTTTAAGAAAAGAATTGAAAAAAGTAGCTTAGACAAAAACACTGCAAAGCTATTATCAAAAGAATGTTTAAATTTATCTGATGATTTAAAACAGATTAATTTTAACTAATATATAAAAAACTTTATCCATGCAAGATATAGATGAAGTTTTTTAAGTTATATGGAGATTTTTTAATGCATTTAACATTTAGAAGATATTACAATTCATATATAAATAAGGGTTACTTGTGTTATATTAAATGTTTCAATAAAATGGTTTATTTTTCCTTATAAATATAGTAAAATTGTAATGGATATTTTTAATTAAATTTGTTTGTAGAAGGGATGAATATAATGAGTGATAGTAAAAAGGTAGATATAATATTTACGATTATTGGATTTATAATCATGTTTTCATTAGCAATTTTATCAATAGTAGATTCACATGCTACTAATGTAGTATCTGGGGTAGCACCTACAATATTTGGGGCTGCACTGTTTGTATCTGGATATATTGGATTTAAAATAGATAATAATAAATAAGTGTTTTATATGAATGTTTTGAGTGTTTAAAAACAAAAATTTTGTTGACAACCTCATAAGCTTATGTTACATTATTTATGAAAACTGGGGAGCATTTTGCTGAGAAGTTATTAAGTTAACGACCCATTACCTGATCTGGATAATGCCAGCGTAGGAAAATAATAAACTAAGTTTATTCTTTTTAGCTATGTCTATTGGTGTATCCAGTGGGCATTTTTTTATTTGGAGGAGAATCATAATGCAAAGAAGAGAAGTCACAAAAGTAATGATGGAAATTACTCTAATTGCTGCAATTGCTATTGTATTTAAAGCAACAGTTGGAAGAACATGGACATGGATTTATGGAGAATCAGTAGTAACAGTAGTACCATTAATTTTTGGGATTTTTGCTTATCGAAGAGGTGTAAAAACAACATTTGTAGCTTCAATTATTTATTTAGCGATACAATTAATCACTGTACCAATTGTATTACTGCCAGGAAAGTCTTGGTATGTTTTCGCTCTAGATTTTATTTTAGAGTACCCAATATCATTGATGACTTTTTCGATAGCTGGAATTTGGGCTTCAAAAGTTAGAAGAGGAAGCTTGTTGTATTTTATTTTAGGTATATTAGTTGTTGGTTTAATAAGATGGGTAATTCATTCAATGGCTGGAGTGGTTTTCTGGTCTGATACTTTACCAGAGCAATATCAAGTTACAAGAACAGCAATGTATTATTATAGTTTTATTGTTTATAATACAATAATTTTAATTGATACAGGAATTTCTATTGTACTAGGAGTTATAGTCTTTAAACGAGTACGTCCCATTATACTTAAGGAGGTGTAAAAGTGAAATTATTTGATAAGTTAGTAGACAGTTGTAAAGATGAATGGATACAATATACCAATCATGAGTTCGGTAGTGAACTAGCAAAAGGTACACTAAATTATGAATCATTTATAAATTACTTAATTCAAGATTATATTTATTTAATTCACTACACAAGATGTTATGCTATGCTTGCTTATAAAGCAAGAACACAAGAAGAAATGAGTTTTGCTTTAGATAATGCTGTTGAAATAAGAGATGTTGAGATGGCAATGCATGAGTCTTTTAAAGAGTTAAACATTAATTTAGAAAATATTGATGAGCATGTCACATGTACTGCTTATACAAGATATTTACTAGATGTCGCAGTTAAAGGTGATTATGTTGATTTGTTAGTTGCTTTGACACCATGTTTTGTTG
>DAOUPR010000278.1 GCA_030626065.1 Clostridium sp.
CTAAGGCTATAAGTGAATCCATATTAGGATTTCCCCTAAAAATATTCTTGAAGCCATTTTTATAGAATTTTTTACCTGCTATCATAGTTGGAATAACAAGTATTAATTGTGTCATCGCAAAATTCAATGGATTTTCATTCATATCTATAATATTAGGTAAGGGCATCCCCAACATATGTCCCATGGATATTATCAATAATGGAATAGTAAATGCAGCTGCTAGCAAAAAGTTTTTCCAAATTATATTTTGCTCTTGAAGTTTTCTATCAACCCCATCTTCCTGCTCTTCTTCATCAATAACACCATAACCAGCTTTTGCAACGGCATCTTTTATCATTGAAAGCCTTACATTTGATGTGTCGTACTCAATATAAAGTTTTTCTGATGCAAAATTAACCTCTGATTTTTCAACTCCATCAAGTTTACTAGTTGCTTTCTCTACCGCTTTTGCACATACTGCACAAGTCATTCCTGATATGCTTAGTGATAGCTTTTTTATATCCTTGTCTTCTTCAGCAGTGTAACCTGCTTTTTCTATAGCCTTAACTATAGTTTCTATAGAAGTTGTTTTTTCATCATAGTTAACATAAAGTTTCTCAGCAGCAAAATTTAAATTTGCCTCTTCTACCCCTGCTACTTTATTACTAGTTTTCTCAACCACTCTAGCACATACAGCACAGGTCATTCCTCCTATTTTCAGAGTCTTATTCATATATTCCCTCCTCTATTTTGTTAATTTATCAAGTATTTTCATGATTTCATCAACTTTTTCTTCACCAGTATCATTTAAAAAAGCTTCTTTTACACAATGATTCATATGTTGTTTTAATATCATTGAATTAGATTTTTTTAAAAGAGCTTGTGCTGCAATAATCTGATTAGAGATATCTATACAATATCTTTCATCTTCTATCATTTTAATAATCCCATCTATTTGACCTCTTGCCGTTTTTAAATATTGCATTGCTTTTAATTTTTCTTCGTTCATAAAAATCTCTCCTCTCCCCCCTGGGGGGTGGTGTATTTTTATTGTAGTACTTTTTTTATTATATGTCAATTTTCTTTAAAATAATTTAGAGAATCCATTTGGATTCTCTAACAAATTGTTAGTATTTTTACCCTTCAAGGATATTTGTCTGACTTACTAAATCTTTAATTTCAACTTATTTTTGCTTTCTCAAGAGCATTATTTACAGCTTCTTTTAAATTATTACTAGAATTAGTAGCTCCTGAAACGCCATCAACCTCTGTAGATTGTTTTTCGATTATTTCCTTAGGTATCTTTCTTAAAACATCTTCATAATAACCTGGTGTTTGTTTATTTTTAGTAATCTCAATGTTTGATATTTTACCATCTACAATTGAAACCTCCACACCTATTGCCTTATGCTTTCCTGGATATTCTCCATCTTCATAAAGCTTTTCTTCAAGCCTTTCTTTTTCAATATCCTCCTCAACAGATATTTCTCCCTCTAGAGATGTATCTTTCTCTTCAACTTTCTCTTCAACTTTCTCTTCAACTTTTTCTTCTAATTTTCCATCTACTATATTTTCAGTTTCTTCATCATCATTTTGTTGCTCCACAGAATTTCCCATCTCAATATTTTCCTTTATAGCCTTATTATCTACTGTGCAACCTACACTTAAAGCTAATAATAATAATAGCAACGATATTAATAATAGTAGTTTTTTAATCTTTTCTATTTTAATCATTCAATAGAGTCTCCTTATAATTAATTTTATTAGTAATAATTACTCCCTTTTCTAAAACAACAACACCATCAGCAATAGCCAAAGAATCATCTTTATCATGTGTCACAAAAATAGAAGTTATTCCTGTCTTTTTGATAATACTTTTAAGTTCCTCCCTTATCTTACTTCTCAAATCAGCATCTAAATTACTGAATGGTTCATCTAATAATAATAGTGAAGGTTTTGGTGCTAATGCTCTTGCTAATGCAACCCTTTGCTGCTGACCTCCACTTAATTCATATGGATACCTTTTACTATACTCTTGTAAATCAACTAATTCTAAAACTACTTTTAGTCTCTGCTTTTTCTCATCCTTAGACCACTTCTTTAATCCAAACTTTATATTTTGTGCAACGGTCATGTGTGGGAATAGTGCATAATCTTGAAATACCATTCCTACACCCCTATTTTCAGGGAGAACAAAATTATTATCATCAACCATTACTTTATCATTTATTTTAATAGTTCCTGATTTAGGCTCTTCTAATCCTGCTATAAGTCGTAACACTGTACTTTTACCACTTCCACTTTGTCCAAGTATTGAAACAATATCTCCGGATTTAATATTCAAATTAAAATCCTTTATTGTATCCTCATTTGCATTTTTGTATTTAAATTTCAAATTATTTATAGTAACTGACATTAGTTTTCCTCCTTATCGCCAATTTTATAAAAGAAATATATTAATACTGTGCTTATTATAATTATTATCAATGAAGAGATTGCCGCCTCATGTATCATCTCATCATTAGCATACTCGAAAGATTTAGTTGCTAAAGTATTAAAATTAAAGGGTCTTAAAATCAAAGTTAAAGGTAATTCTTTAAGAATATCAACAAATACTAATAAAAATGCACTTATTACAGCAGGTTTTATCATTTTTAAATCAACTTTAAAGAAAGTTTCAGTTACACTCATTCCTAATGTTCTAGAAGCTTCAAAGAACTTATTACCCACTTTTGTATAACCCGCCTCTATAGAATTATATCCGATTGCAAGAAATCTTATTATATAGGCAAAGATTAACATAGCAACACTTGTGCTCAATACTAATTTTCCAGAATTAGCATTAAAAAGTTTGTAGATTGGATAAAGTTTATTATCTAATCCTATAAAAAAGACAATGACCGCTATTGCAATTACAGCACCTGGGATTGAATATCCAATTACAGTTATCTTTGAATACATCTTAGATATATTAGTGTCATTTATCCTACAATAGTTAGAAATTATTACTGCGATAAAAATAATCAACAGACTTGCAATTAAAGAAATCCATATTGAATTTGCAAGTAACGCTAAGAACTTATAATTAAGTATTTTTTTATATGTCAACAAAGACCAATGAATAAGTTGTAAACTAGGAATTAAAAATCCAAAAGCAAAAACAGTGAAAGCATATAGTGATGCAATTATACCCTTACTTCCTTTTAGTTTTATTCTTGAAATTGGCTTCACTTTTGCAGTTGTATAACTATATTTCCGTCTTCCTCTTAAAAATTTTTCTAGAGCTAATAAGCTAAATACTAAAATCATTAATATGGCTGAAAGTTTTATAGCAGAATCTATATCACCCATAGAAAACCATGTTTGAAAAATAGCAGTACTAAAAGTTGGTACTCCAAAATACTTCACCACACCGTAATCATTTAATACTTCAAGTATAACTAAACTTACTCCCCCAATTATTGAAACTCTTGAAATAGGAAGGACAACCATGAAGAAAATCTCTAAATAATTTCTTCCTAGAACTCTAGCATTTTCTATTAAAGAACCAGATTGTTTTTCCAAAAAAGATTTAGTAATTATATAAACGTAAGGAAACAAAAACACAGTAAAAATAAAAATCGAGCCTTTTATATTCATAATATTAAAGTATTTTTGATTAACCGCAATCCCAAAATTATTTCTTAAAAAACTTTGTATAATCCCTGTATAATTTAATAATCCATTATATGTGTAGGCTCCAATATAAGCTGGTATAG
>DAOUPR010000276.1 GCA_030626065.1 Clostridium sp.
CAGGGAAGTAATTACCCTTTTGCTGTGAAAAACTACTTGCTCCACTTCCTTGATAAACTGCTGGTATTCCAACTTCTTTAAAATAATCAACGGTAGATAAACATCCAGGAGTACCAAGTTGACCAACAATTGCAAATACTTCATCTGATTCAACTAATTCTTCTGCTTTTTGAAGAGCAACGTCAGGTTTGAAGCTATCATCTTTTGCTATTAATTCGATTTTTCTTCCATCAACTCCACCTTCATCATTAATCATATCAAAATAAGCTTCCATTCCATGAACAACAGGAACCCCAACAATTGCTACTGGTCCTGAAACTGGTCCAATTGTTCCAACTTTAATTGTATCTTCTGTTACACCTTGTGCTGCCTCTTGAGTTTCTTCAGCACCACATCCTGCTAATAAAGAAATTGATAAAATACCTGTTAGAAAAATCGATAAAAATTTTTTCATTTACTTTTCCCCCTTATTTTTGTTTATTTTAGATCCATTAAAGATAAACTTTATTTATGCTTAAGTAGTTTATCTATAGGATTTAAAAGCTTTATCTTTTTTATAAAATTTCTAATTCAACTATTTAACTACCTAAATAGGATTTTTTTATATCCTCATTTTCTCTTATATCTTCAGATTTTCCTTCAAGTGTTATTTTCCCTGTTTCAAGTACATAAGAATAATCAGATATTTTCAAAGCCTGAAAAGCATTTTGTTCAACTAAAAGGATAGTAACTCCTTCACTTTTTATTTTCTTAATTATATTAAATATTTCACCAACTATAATTGGCGCTAGTCCTAGTGACGGTTCATCTAAAATCAATAACTTTGGATTTGCCATTATGCCTCTTCCAAGCGCTAGCATTTGTTGTTCTCCTCCACTTAAAGTTCCTGCCATTTGTTTTTTTCTTTCTAAAAGTCTAGGGAAATATTCATATACCTTTTGGAAGTTTTCCTTTATTATTTTTTTATCTCTTACTATATAAGCTCCTACTTTCAAGTTTTCTTCTACTGTTAGCTGAGGAAATATTTTTCTTCCTTCTGGGCAATGAATAAGTCCTTTTGAAACAATTTTATCTGATGATAAATTTGAAATATCTTCACCATTAAAAATTATCTGACCTGCAGAGGGTTTAATTATTCCTGATATAGCTTTGAGTGTTGACGTCTTTCCAGCACCATTAGCCCCCAGTATACTTATTATTTTTCCTTCCTCAACTTCAATATCAATACCTTTTACGGCTTTAATATATCCATAATTAACTTCTAAATTTTTAATTTCAAGCATTATTGTACCTCCTCACCAAGATATGCTTTTATAACAGTCGGATTACTTTGAATTTCTTTTGGAGTTCCTTCTGCAATTTTTTCTCCAAAATTAATTGCTGTTATCCTGTCACATATTTTCATAACTAAAGCCATATCATGTTCTACTAAAAGTACAGTTACATCTTGTTCATCTCTTATTTTAAGAATTCTATCTCCCAATTCTTTTGTTTCTATATCATTCATACCTGCTGCAGGTTCATCTAATATTAGAAGCTTTGGATTTGATATTAAAGCTCTTCCGAGCTCAACTAACTTCTGAACGCCGTATGGAAGATTTAAAACATAAAAATCTTTGTATTCTTCAATACCTAAAAATTTAAGTATACTCACTATTTTTTCTTCAATATCCTCTTCTTGTTTTTTTACTTTAGGAAGTTTTAATATTGAAGCTAAAGTTCCATATTTTATACCATTATGATAACCCACCATAAGATTGTCTTTAACAGTCATATTCTTAAATAACTCTACATTTTGAAAAGTCCTTGTTATACCTTCATCAATTACTTGATGTACCTTTAATTTAGATATATTCTTACCATCAAATACTACTTTTCCGCTATCCGGCTTATAGAATTGACTTATAAGATTAAATACTGTTGTTTTACCAGCACCATTAGGGCCTATTAATCCATAAATTTCACCTTTATTTATTTCAAAAGAAAGCTTATCAACAGCCTTTAATCCACCAAAACTTATTGATATATCTTCTACTGCCAAAAGTGTATTTCCCATTTCTAAGCCTCCTTCTTATGACTTTTAGAATTATTTTTATTTCTTGTTTTGAACTTATATTTTAATCTTCCATATAATTCAACTAGTCCATATGGAGAGTACATCACTATAATGATTAAGAGAATACCTGTAATAATAGTTGCACTATTAGCTATAGGAATTGCTTTTGTATATTCAGGTAAAATTATCATTAATACAGCTCCAATTATTGATCCACTAATGGACCCAAGTCCACCTATTACAACCATAGCTAAAAGATTTAAGGAAACTGCGGTTCCAAAGGATTGTGCATAAACTGCTTTGAATAAAAACGCCCATAAGCTTCCTGCAAGTCCTGCATATGCTGCACTAACTGCAAAAGCAATTGTTTTATATTTTGCAATATTTATACCCAATGATTCTGCTGCAATTTCACTATCTCTTAATGCCATTAAAGCTCTACCTGTCTTGCTATTTATTAGATTTCTCGCAACTATAATAGCTAAGATAATAAAGAATAATATAAAATAGTACATACTTAATCTACTCTTGAATTCAAATCCAAAAATACTTGGTGAAGCTACACCAGTAAGTCCGGAGAATCCACCTGTTAATCCTTCAAATTCCATAAATATATGTTCCATCGCAACGCCAAATCCTAATGTTGCAATGGCCAAATAATTTCCTTCCAATCTAAGTGCTGGTATTCCAAGAAGAACTCCAAGCAAACCCGTTATTATTACAGAAACAATCATTGATACTAAGAAATTAACATCAAATCTAATGCTTAAATTAGCTGTTATATAAGCACCTAATCCTATAAAAGCAGCATGTCCAAGTGAAATTTGTCCTGCAAATCCAAGAAGAAGGTTATAACCTATGGCAACAATCACATAGATTCCAGCCATATTAAAGAGTGTCATTGTACTTCTCTTTAAAGGGATACCAATCAGACTAAATATTAATGGGAAAAATATAACTATCAAAAGTGTTATTAAAAATTTCTTGTTTTGTCTTATAAACTCATTAAATTTTATCTTCATTGTTACACCTTCTTTCTGTACTTTTTACCAAATAAACCATTAGGCTTGATAATAAGCATTACAATTATTAAACCAAATGAAAATACTGTTTTCCATGATATTGAAATATATTTTCCGAATAAGTTTTCTGCTATACCTAAGATAAATCCACCTATAACAGGTCCAATAAATGAATTAAATCCACCTAGAACCGCTGCAGAGAATGATTTTAGATGAACGTCTGCCATCATATTTATATCTAAAAAAGTTGTTGGCGCAATAAGCATACCAGCTATAGCTGATAACGAAGCACTTATAGCCCAAGTTAATGCTATTGTTTTTTCTACTGAAATCCCCATAAGTTTGGCTGCCTCTGCATTCTGTGATGCAGCTCTAAGAGCTAATCCAGCTCTAGTAAATTTAAAGAAATAAAATAGTGCTGCCATTATTACAAGTGTTATCAAAATAGTCATCAAGCTGTTTGGAGAAACTGATACTCCTAAAATATTTATATTTTCTCCATCCATCATTTTAGGAAATTGTTTTGTTTCAAATCCAAATATATTTCCTGCAACGCCATTAAAAATCATAATCAGTCCAAGTGTAGCTATCATTGAACTCAATACTGAGTTTTGCATTGGCCGCATAATAAATCTCTGTATCATAAAGCCAATAAATGCTGCAACTAATATTGTCA
>DAOUPR010000067.1 GCA_030626065.1 Clostridium sp.
CTTTGTATTTATAATGCTAATTATAACATCTACAAAGTTTCCAGTTCAACTATTAATTAATCACAGCACCTAGGATTAAAAATGTTGCTACTATAAAGTGTTTGTATTACTTGCAATTTAGCCTTTTATGAATTAAAATATATAAGCAACACTTTAAGGTTCCTTCTACAAAATAATAACAAAATATATACTTAAAAATAACGGAGGGTTAAAAATGGATAAACATGAATGTAAATGCAATGAAAATGAAAACGAACATGAATGTGGTTGCAATGACAACGAGCATGAATGTGGTTGTAATTGTGGATGTGATCATAATCACGAAGAAATACCTACAATAACATTATCATTAGACGATAATTCTGAATTAGAATGTAATGTAGTAGGAGTTTTTTCTTATAAAGACAATGATTATATTGCATTAGTACCTGTAGATGAAAATGAAGCTCTATTCTACACTTACGAAGAATCAGGTAATGAAATGGTATTGAATAATATAGAAGATGATGAAGAATATGATAAGATAGCAGATTATTTTACTCAGATTACTGATAAACAATAAAAAGAATAAAAATTTAAAAATAATAAAACAAGTGTAAAAAGCTCCTGCTCTTTACACTTGTTTTTTTAATTTTATTTCCTCTTCTGAGAATGTAACGTCCACCTTATGGAGCATCTACACCCTCTGAACCATCTCTACTCTCCTGACTGCCATATAGTATAATTTTACTTCCATAGGCAACAGTTGTATTTGGTGCTATAGATTGGTTGTGTACAACCTCACTAGCATTTCCTAATTGAAATTCTATATTTAAGTTATTAGCCTCCGCCATCTGTTGAACTTCAGCCTGTGTTTTGTCTATAAAGCTAGGTACTACAAGGGTTTTCTCCACGGGATTATATTTTAATATTATGCTAGAACCTGCTTTGATTTCGCTTCCTGCCGAAATACTTTGATGCCATACTTCACCAGCTAATCTAGATGAATTGTTTTCCTCTACAAATACTAAAACAATATCCTTATCTTTAGCCATAGCTTCGGCTTTTTCTCTAGTGATTGCAGAATCATATTTAGCACCATCTGGAGCTACAAAATCTGGAGTAAATAAAGTCTTTCCTGATGACACAACTACAGAAATTGCTGTCCCCTTGTTTATATATACATCCTTTTTATCCTGTTGCAATATAGTCCCTGATGCTAAGTCATTTTGAGTATAAGTTGTTTTTATACTAAGTTCTGCACCCTGGGCATTTTTTTCATTTACCCATTGATCCAATTCAAATTTCTGCATTCCTGTATAGTTGGTTATTGGGATTTTATTACCAAGTGAATATTTTAATTCTACCATTGTGTCCTCATCTATTAATTCACCCTCTTTTATGCTTTGAGAAATAAGTCTACCTTCAGATACAGATGAATATTTTCGGACTATAGTTGCAGTAATACCTAATTGTCCAGCCTTACCTGTAGCTTGCTCCTGTGTTAGTGAACTAAAGGATGGCATGAATTTTTTAGGCCCTTTGGAAACTACGAGCTTTATCTCATCTCCTTCATATACAATTTCCTCTGCAGCAACGCTTTGTGAAATAATACCTGCTTTAGGCACATAATCATCATAAACTTCTTCTATAGTTAAAACTAACCCATTTTCTTTAGCAAATAAATTACTTGCCGCTATATCTAGTGTCTTAAAATCAGGCACCTTTATTTCCACAGTGCTTGCATCTTCAACACCTTTTGATACTACTATATAAATCGGTGTACTTCTTTTCACCTTGTCCACTACTGAATCATCATTTATTTCATATTTTATAACTTCTCCTAATGGAACGTCGTCACTAAATTCACTACTTATTCTTACCTTACCCATTTTATTTTCAGTTGCCCAACTATCAATTTGAGCTTTAGTCATACTCATTATATCTGGCAAATCAAATTCTTTGCTCATATCAGGTCCAGTTGAAAGAACTACTTTTATAATATCACCTTTTTTTACATTATCACCAGCTACTACACTTTGTGAAATAATTTTTCCACTATCTACAGTGTCACTAAATTGCTCTTCTGTTTGCGGAGTGATCTCATTTTCTTGTGCCCATAACATAAAGTCAGCCTTTGTCCAATTTGTAAAATCGGATACTTCAGTTTTCCCCATTGCCAAAAATACATATATGATTATTGCAATTACAACAATTCCTACAAGACCAAAGCTTATCTTTGGGCTAAATTTTAGATTTCCTTTTATTCTTTTATTATGTTTTACTTTTTCTTCTGTTTCCCTACTGCTCACTAATTTTTTAGGTTGGTTATCTTTTTTTCCATACATTTCTAAAAAATTATTATCATTGTTCATAGGCAATCTCCTTTTTTATAATACGTTATACTCTTTAGTTTTTTAAATATCACAATGGTAATATATTGTAAATATATTATTCAAACTTACATCTATACATGTCCAAAACTACTCCCCCAAGAGTTCTAGACATGTATAAATTAAGTTTCAATTAATATAGTATTTGTCTAGCATATTAAATCTAGTTCACTATATCCTTTTTCTTAAAGAAATAGGTTCCTAAAGCTACAAATATCACTGATAATGCAATTAACAATGAAACACCATATGCAATATTGGGTTCTACCCCACCCGGCATATGCATTCCTTCAGTAAATATTATAGGCATATTGATATATGGCACAGGTGTATATACTATCCACTTAAACTTCTCACTATAGCCAATAATACTCATTAAAATTAATGATCCTGCAAAGCAAATCAAAGGAATTGCTACTGATAAAGCTGTCCTTCTTGTAACTATAGATAGTAAATAAGCCACTGCCGCCCCAAATATTATTGTAACCATACAAGCTAATATCTTTGGCATAATAAATCCTAAAAAGCTAACTCCATTTATTCCACTTGATATTGTGTAGTTAGGGTATGTTAAATCTGCAAATCCGTATATAAAACCGTTTGTTACTAAGTTTAATATAATGGAAATCCCATAAGTAGCTAAAAATACAATCAATATAGCAAAGAATTTAGATAAGGCTACTTTTTTTCTAGTTTTGGGTCTTATTAGAAGCAATCGAATAGTTCCAGATTGAAATTCTTTAGCAATAGATTTACCACTTATTATAGCTGCAACTACAGCAAAAAGTAATGAATAAAACAGAAAATTAGTAGTTCTATTTCGTGTACCCTTTTTAACATACTGCATATCCGGCTTTTGTGATTCAAGGGAATTATTTGCAACTAGTAGCTGCTCACTACTTAAATTTAGTATTTCTTCAATATCTGTCTTGTAGTCATTATAATTCTTATATCGCTGTTTCAACCCATCATTGTCATCATTATACTCTTCTTGTGATAAAACTTTTGTATGGTTTAAGGTATGCATAGAATTTTCTTTATTTCTTAAAGCTATATCCTGCCACTCACCTGAACCAGGAATAACATCATGTTCTAATCTATATTGCATTATAGGTAATCTTATTTCCTTAATATTTTCAATAGAAGATTTATAATTTTCTATTGTCTCAGCATACATCTTTTCATTTTCTGGCTTTTCAATTATATCGTTTTGTACTTCTTCAATCTGACTCTCAAGCTCAGCTATTTGATTGTTGAAGTCGCTAATTTCGTATTTGAAGTACTCCTCAGTATTATTATTATCGATAATATCATTAATAATTTTGAGTTCTTCTTTAGCCTCTTCATATTTTTTCATTCTTTCAATTTCGCTTAAATCATAATAATATTGTAAGTAGCTAGAATTACCTACATCCTCAACATACTTATCACGATACATTTCTTGATTATTAATTACTAATTGCATTTCTTCAATACTTAAATCCATATGGTCAATTATAAACATTGATTTTAATAATTCATTCTTCTGGTAAACGAGACGCATTCTGTAATCTTCATAATCAGTTAATTTTACAGCCGCATTTGCATGAGAATCAATCAGCATATCAAGATATTCCAATTTCAAGTCAGCTTTTTCATCAGTTGCATTAGCTTCAACCTCTTCTTTTCTATATAACATATCTTGTATTTCCCAATAAAGAGGTGATTCACTAGTTATGGTTACTCCGTTAACCTCTAATTCTTCATTATAACGGCCATAATAGTTGTCGTTGTTCCCAAAATCAATAAGCCCTAATAGAGGAATTACTATAGCTCCTATTAATAACAAGCTGAGCACTATTATCATACCCTTTGTACCAAACATATTCTTGATTTCAATACGTATTTGTTTTAGATATGCATTTATATTTTTCATAATATCACCTTACCTTATTTGGCCTTTCGTTCCATTTGTAATTGAAATAAATTCATCTTCTAGAGTTCGTTTGTTTTGAGTAATAGACTGTATATCAATACCCTCTTCGTTAATCATTGTAATCATTTTTTGTGTTTCATTTTCCTTTATAGTAATTGCTACTTCAGACTCAACAAGCTTACACTCCATATCTGATTCCTTAAATATTTCTTGAACCTTTTCATTATTTGAAGTAGTGAGTGTATAATCTATAAAGTTCACTACATGATCCTCTTGTGCCCCTTCACCAATTTCTCTTTCACCGATGAGTTTACCATTATCTATTACATATATCTTAGTACACATAAGTTCTATTTCAGCTAACATATGACTGGAAACTAGTATTCCTGTACCTGAATTTTTGGCTAGAAACTTTAGTAAATCCCTCATTTCTTTTATACCTATAGGGTCAAGACCATTAGTAGGCTCGTCCAAAACAAGCAATTTGGGCTGATGCAAAAGAGATTGTGCTAATCCTACTCTTTGCCTCATTCCAAGAGAATATGTCTTAACTTTATCATCAATTCGGTCACTCATCTTTACAAGTTCAACTACTTGATCAATTTCTTTTTTTCCAACATCATCATACATTGATGCATAATATTCAAGATTAGCTCGTCCAGTCTTTCCTTTATATAAATCAGGGTTTTCAACTATTGCTCCAACATCTTTCATAGCATCTTCAAAGTCAGTCTTAACGTTTTTCCCACATATACTAATTTCGCCCTTTGTAATATTAAACAGACCCATTATCATTTTAATTGTGGTAGTTTTTCCAGCACCATTAGGTCCTAAAAAACCTACTATTTCACCGGGCTTGACCTTAATACTTATGTCATCTACTATGGTCTTGCCTTTAATAACCTTAGTAAGGTTTTCAACCTTTAATAATTCCATAATCATACCTACTTTCTAAATATTTAGTAAATTATTATAAATTTTTTCACTTTTCATGTAATAACCAAATTAATTATATAAAATAAATCTTATAAATTTGTTAATATAATTCTTACGAAATTCTTAAGATTTAATGCCTCTTCGTTGATTATATCATTTTCATACCAAGTAGTTAATATATTACAATAAAACGTAACCTAAATGTAACCAGTGTTAAATCATAATAAAATCTTTAATTAATATAAAAAAAATACTATAATTGATAATGGTAATATTTTAATTAATACCTACAAATAAAAAATACTAGATTGGGGAGTTTATACATGATAAAAAAAGATATACTTGAATTAAAAAGACGTTTAAAGAAAGATCATTGCACCTTCACTAAAGTCTGTGGCTGTTATGTTAATGGAGAAAAACACTCCATTTTAAAATTTAGAGAAAGCTTTCTGAATCTAGAAGAGGTTGAATACTTTAAATACTTAGAAATTGCTAAAAAAGTTCTGTCTGGAACTATTGGAAATAATATTTTAGAACTTAACTTTCCAACCAATGAAGACCTTACAAATGAAAGGCAAATTTCTCTTATGCAGCTTAAAAACAGTCAATTAAAAGATGATGCTCTTCTTGATGCTTTTTATGAATCCATTATAGATAGTTATGATTATGCTGGTAATTTTTTAATACTTGTTTTTCACGATGTTTATGATGTTATTACTAAAACCACTGATAATGCAAAGCTAGATGAATCTGAAGGAGTATATGAATATATGTTATGTGCAATATGCCCTGTTTCACTTTCAGACCCTGGTCTTAGATACTTTGAAGAAGAAAACAAAATTAAAGCACGTATTAGAGATTGGGTCGTTGATGCCCCAACAAATGGCTTTGTGTTCCCTGCTTTTATTGAGCGTAGTGCAGACGTTAACTCTATTATGTATTACACAAAAAATGCAAAGGATACTCATACTGAATTAATGGAAAATGCTTTAGGTTGTTACTCAAAACAAACAGCTACTATTCAAAAAGAAACATTCCAGTCAATTATTAAAGATTCTTTTAGTACTGATGAAAAAAAAGCAGATAAAATTTTTATGGACATACAAGAAAACCTAAATGACATGATAGAAGAATACAATACTATACATGATGACAAAGATTGTGAACCTATAAGCTTAACAAAAGATGATATACAAAACCTTTTAATAGAAAGTGAAGTTCCTGAAGAAATTACTACTAAAATTGAAAAATCTTATGTGGAAAACTTTGCTGATGATCTTCCTTTAGCTGAAAGTTTGATTGATACAAAAGCACTTAAGGCAAATGCGCAAAGGAAAAGAGAAAAACACCTTCTAAAACAAGTACAAATACTCGAAACTAAACTTGAGCAAGTTAAACAAAAGACTGATGTAGATAATGAAACGCACGTGTCTACAGAAGTTAATGATGATAATGTGGTTTTAGAAGAAGAAACACAAACTGATGCAGAAGATGCTTCAGAAACAGATTCTGAAAAAACTGTAGAAACCAATTTGAAGGAAGTTCAAGATACAAATTCAGAAGATAATAAGGTTACTCCTCACTATGACGTTATACTTCAAGTAAAACCAGAAAAAATACCTCAAATAAAATCTGAAATAATAGATGGTCAAAAATGTATAATTATTCCTATTGATAAAGATGAACAAACTACAGTTAATGGCGTAGATGATTTGATTTAAGTTACATAAATTAGTAAAGAAAAATAGCAACTCTCAAATGTAAGTTGCTATTTCCTTTACAATATTTATTTGATTTTAGCTAATTATTACTTTTCTTTATCTAATTTTTTTTCATCCAATAAGTAAAGTTTATCAGCATATTTAGACTCATCTGAAGTCTTTAGCTCAGAACTTTTTGCTGCCTGTTTAACTTGTGCACCAGATACATTTGGTTTAGCAATACATCCTGCTCCAGCTACACAACCACCCGGACACGCCATTCCTTCAAGAAGATATCCATCATATTTTCCTTTTGTGGCATCCTTTATCATTTCCCTACATTCTCTAAGTCCAGCAGCAGCTTTAATCTTAACTTCCATACCTGGATGTTCTTTTTCTATCAAATCAGCTACAGCCTTTGCAACTCCTCCTCCAACTGCAAATCCTCTTCCTGAACCAGTTGCTTCATTATTAACACTCTTGTCTGTTCCAATTATTTCTACTTCTTTAGCTTTCATCATCCCAGCTAATTCCTCAAATGTAATAACAAAATCCACTTCGCTTTTAACACTTTTTCTAGAAGCTTCTAATTTTTTTGCACTACATGGTCCAACAAAAACAATCTTTGCATCTTTGTTTTTCTCTCTTACTAATCGAGCTGCAAAAACCATTGGAGTTAGAGCCATTGAAATATTTTCGGTATATTCAGGATATAGATTTTTAGCCATAACAGACCATGAAGGACAGCACGAAGTCCCCATAAACGAAAGCTTTTCAGGTACATTTTCTATAAAATCATTTGCCTCATCGATTGTGCAAATATCTGCACCAATAGCAACTTCAACTACATCTTTAAATCCAATTTCCACCATGGCTCTTTTGAAATCATTAAACCCAACATTTTTGCCAAATTGACCCATATATGCTGGAGCTACAATGGCAATTACATCTTTTTGTTGATTAATTGCCTGAATTAGTTGAAATATTTGGCTTTTATCAGCTATTGCTCCGAAAGGACAATTTACTAGACACATTCCACAGCTAACACATTTATCATAGTCTATTTCTGCTCTACCATATTCATCCGAATGTATTGCATCAACTCCACATGCTGCTGCACATGGTCGTTCGTGTTTTATTATTGCTGAATATGGACATGCTTTAGCACACAAACCACACTTTATACATTTTTCCTGATCGATAACACTTTTCCCATTGACTATACTAACTGCGTCTTTAGGACAAACTTCTACACAAGGGTGTGCCAAGCATCCACGACACATATTTGTAACTTCATAACTATTTGTTGGGCAAGAATCACAAGCAAATTTTATGATATTTATAAGTGGTGGTTCATAATATTTTGAAGGTTTTGTTGCCTCTTCTAATCCTTCCGTAATTGGTCTTGGTTTATCATTTGACCTTAAATTAAGCCCCATTGCTAAACGGATTCGCTCACTAACTATTGCTCTTTCAAGAAATATACTTTCTCTATACTTACCAACCTCTCCAGGAAGAATCTCGTATGGAATTTTCTCTATTTTTTCTAAATCTTCTTCAAAAGCCATTTTACTAACAGCAGTAAATACTTTGTGTCTAATATTCGTAAGTGTTTTATATTCGTATTTCATGGTATCTCCTTTTTTATTTTTTTTATTTTATTTTATATTAAATTATTTATTTTATTTTCTAAACTACGTAACAATTATTAATAGCTATTATATGCGTCAATATAGGCTATACTCTCATTATTACGTAAAACTTCATCTTTATCATACAAAATACGATTCACAAAACTTTTTCCACTTGAATCACTTATATCTATTTTAATATTTAAAGCTTTTTCAACTTCTTCAACTGTCATATTATCAAGAAAAACTCTTTCGCCAGATCGAAGCATATTAATTGGTATAATCAATTTTTTGCCCAAATTTTTATTTTTTAATTGTTTAATTAAATCCGTACCTGTTATAAGACCTGCTACCGTAACTGATTCTCCAAAATAATTATTAATAATTTTATATACATTTACTTTAATCTCAGGAAATCTCTTTATTATTTTTTCAACAAGTTCTTTTATGTAAGGATAAGCCATATCACCTGTCGCAACGGAAATTGTTCTTCTTTTTATTATATCATTATCAGTTTCATCTACTAATTCAAGTGCTTGTTTTATCTCTTCATATAATAAGCTTAACATTCCAACACCGTTTTCAAGTTGCGTAAAACCATCATACCTTTTAGCTTCTGGTACTGTTTCGCCTGCCATAGCATACCATTCATCACTGGCCTGTATATAATGAAAACCATATTTTTCAAATATTTCATTCTGATATTTTTCGACCAATTCAATTACTTCTTTGGCATCTTCCTTTGTAAATGGTTCAAACTGTGTTAATTCTTCTCTGTATTTTGATAAACCTACAGGAACTATTGTTAAACTACGCATATTAGGCAAATATTTTTTTGTTTCCTCTATTGTATATACAAGTTCTTCTTTATCATTATTATTTTTGCATAATACAATCTGTGCATTCATTTTGAGGCCTGCTGCATTAAATTTATCAATTGTTTTTAGACTTTCACCTGCATCCTTATTTCTTAACATTTCACATCTGAGTTTTTTATTCATAGTCTGAATTGAAATATTTAAAGGTTCAAGATGATATTTAATAATCCTATCTACATCACTAGATGTGAGATTTGTTAGTGTAATATAGTTTCCCTGTAGAAATGAAAGTCTATAGTCATCATCTTTAAAATATAATGTATCTCTCATTCCCCCAGGCATCTGACTCACAAAACAAAAGGTACAATTATTGTGACAAACTTTATAATTACTCATTAAATCATTTTCAAATTCAAGCCCGATTTTTTCGTCATAATCTTTTTCAATATCAAGTTCCCATTCTTCATTGTTACTTTTTTTAATAACCATCACTATGTAATCGTCATCTATTAAATAACGATAATCAAAAACATCTTCTATTTCCTTATCATTGATACTTAATAATACATCTCCCTGTTCTATACCCAATTCTTCAGCTATTGAGCCTGGAGCCACTGCTTTAATTCTATGCTCAAATTTATTCATACTTTACCTATTTATCTCCTTCTACTATCTGATTAATCTATAATAATAAATATTATTCATATATATAATACATAATTTCTTCTATTTGTACCATCATAATTATTACACAAATATTTACTTTTGACAATGCATCTATTTTTATAAATTATAGATAAGCATATTTCTTAACTTTAAATACTATTATTATATATTCAAAAACAGCAGGTATGTATTATGAATAATTTATTTGATTTATCAGGAAAAGTTGCCGTTGTAACAGGAGCATCTAGTGGAATAGGTATCCAAGTTGCAAAAGCTTATGAAGAACAAGGTGCTAGTGTAGCCTTATTTGCAAGAAGATATGAAAAATTAGAAGCAGTAGCTAAAGAAATTAAAGCTCTAGGTCGAAAAGCATTACCTGTCCAATGTGATGTTACACAAGAAGATCAAGTTATTAGAGCTATAGACAAGGTTATTGAGGAATTTGGTAAAATAGATATCTTAATGAATAATGCAGGAACAGCTTCAAATGAACAAGCTATTGCTGTAGAACAGGTAAATCAAGGAATTATTCAAATTTCAGATGTTGTACAAACTACTTCTGCAACCTCTGAAGAAACCGCCGCTACAAGCGAAGAACTCTCAATCCAAGCTGAATTACTAAAAGAACAGGTTAATACCTTTAAATTAAAGAATACTAAGAAATTATATTCTGACCAAGAACTCCAGAATTTAAATCCTGAAGTTTTAAAAATGCTTGATACCATGAAACCTACTGACTCACATAATTCTATCAAAAATACTCACGAAGAATCCAATGGAAAAATTGCAAAAAGAATTGAATTAAACAATTCAGAATTCGGTAAGTATTGATTTCACTGAAATCAATACTTACATGATAGCAAGTTCGTCAGCTTTGCTTCCTCACTAAAACCCCTAGGGTAAATGAATCAATTGTAAATATTTGTTCATTTACCCTAGGGATATTAGCGAGACCTTTAGGACGAGGTTGCTTTAATTATTTACAAAATATTCATAACCCTTGAAGGTGCTTGCAATTGTTTTTTGTAACCAACTCATTTTATTTATATGGTATGATGTTATAAAATAGAATGAAAAGTTAGGTGTTAATATGTTTAAACAAATGAAAATATCTTCATTATTATTTTTTATAAGTTCTTTATTTTTTATGGAAATTATATTAAGGATATCAACAAATGGACAGTTGATATCCTGGGGTCTTTTATTGTCGTTAGTTTTTTCAATTTCTCTTGCTATGATTTTTCAAATAATATGTAGTTTATTTAAGGATAAGTTTAATTATATTTTGTCTTTCTTATTCTTAAGTATATCGTCATCTATTTTTTCTTCACAGCTAATATATTTTAAATTCTTTAAATTATATTATACTGTGTATTCAGTAGGCAATGGAGGGCAAGTTTTTGAGTTTTGGAAGGATATAGGTATTATAGTATTAAAAAATGGTGTTTGGATTATTATATTTTTTATTCCTTCTATACTTCTTTTAACTATATGCAAGAAAATATTATCATTTAAGAAATTAGACAAGCATCACTTAGCATTACTGGTTTGCTCTGTTGTTTTCACTCATTTAATCGGACTTGCTGCTGTTAATACTAGTAATAGAGACAAGCACTCTGCTTATGATTTGTATTATAATAGTAGTTATCCTATTCTTTCAGTAGAAAGACTTGGCTTAATCACAACAATGAGACTTGACTTACAAAGAAGTATGATTGATTGGTCTCCTACTGTAAAAGCAATATCAATAGATACAGTTGTTGATCCATCTAATGCAACAGATTGCGAAGACATTCAAAAAGAAGAAATTGAAGAAATTGAGTATAATACTATAGCGATTGATTTTGATAAAATTATTGCAAATGAAGATGATACAGAAATACAGGAAATACACAAGTATTTTAAAAATTTACAACCTACAAATAAAAATGAGAATACAGGAAAATATGAAGGCTATAATTTAATATTGATAACTGCAGAAAGTTTTTCTTCCTATGCAATAAATAAAGAAGTTACTCCAACTTTATATAAATTGTATAATGAAGGATATAAATTTACGAATTTTTATAATCCTCTTTGGGCAGTTAGTACAACAGATGGTGAGTATGTAGCTTGTACAAGCCTGATACCTAAAATAGGTGTCTGGAGTTTTAAAGAATCAGGTGATAATTTTTTACCTTTTGTTATGGGAAATCAATTAAACAAGATTAACTACAAGTCGGTAGCATATCATAATCACTCTTATACTTATTATGAAAGAAATATTTCACATCCCAATATGGGATATACTTATAAAGGAATTGGAAATGGTCTAAAAATACAAAAGTCATGGCCAGAATCTGACATTGAAATGATGGAAGTAACTATTCCCGAATATATTGAGGATCAACCTTTTCATGCATATTACATGA
>DAOUPR010000302.1 GCA_030626065.1 Clostridium sp.
CCTTAAATAATATTTTATTATTAAAACTTATATTATCTGATATTAATACAGGTTTTAAATCTTTTCTTACATGAAACAATCCTTTTTCTTTTTTGTCCTCGGTATATATCAGATAATTATCTTTATCGATCTCTATTTGGCATTGTAAATTATCATTAAAATCTTTATGATAAAAACCTTCTGATTTACCATCACTTTCCAATACCTTTTTAGAACTGTAATCCAATTGAAGTGTATGAATAATTTCACTATTTTTACTTGTAGCTTTAAATTGAACTATGTTTTCATTTAACCACATAATATCTTTAACACTATTAATATCAGCCGCATATTTTACAAAGCCTTCACCTTCAGTAATTTCTATGTCTTTTTTTTCGTAATGCTGTTTAAGTAAACTAGTAACTTTTATATCATCATTGAACATTTTTGTTAGAACAAATGTTGTGAGTAATAGTGCACAAAATACTAATAGGACTTTATTACCTTTCATTTTCTTTATTCAGCTCCTCGTCCACTTGCCATTTAGCTTCATCTATATTTTTGTAGACAGCATCAATCTTTTCTTTTAATTTCATAAGCATTTGGTTAGTATGGCTGTGATTAATTAACTCAAAAATTTTTAGTTACTAGGATAAAGGTCATTGATTACCTTAATTTCTTCTTCAGTAAAGTTAAAAACCCTATAAAGCTCTTTATCAATTTTGTCTTGATACTTTTCAATTAATTTATAATTATATCCATCTTTGCAAGTTGATATAATTTTATTAGTCACGTTTATTATATGTTCTCTTACATTATGATGTAGGTTTATGTTTATTGGTATTTGTCCTAATGGACTAGAATAGAGTTCAAGATAATTTCCTTTTCTTTTGCCCATATTATATAACCAAAAATAGTTTATTTTTGAATTTAACATACCTAATAATAACTTCAGGTCAACATTTTCATCTTTTGTAGTTATAAAATATACATCTGCACTAGCATACCATGGTGCTTCATTGTAAGCAAACCTATTATGAACAGCTCTTTGAGGTACAACAATCTTAGGCCCTTCAAATATGCTTTGTTCTCTACTCCATTGTAGTGCAAACCAATTTCTAATTCCCTTTTTTGTTTCTCTTCTAAGGTCTAGAACATCTTTATATTTTAGTAAATGTTTTTGTATTACACCACAACCATCGCTATTAGTAACATTTTTATCTGTAAAATATAGGATGTGTTTTTCAGTAGAATTATTTGCAAAATATTTCTTAATGTCACTATTCTTATAAAAGGGCTTTAATAGCTTACATTTATCAATATTACTATTTAATATTTCTTCTTTGTTTAACACAAAAATTCCTTCATCTTGCTGTATGTTATATTTTTCCAAAGTGCCTTCTTTAAATTTCGTTTCTATCATCCTATTTGTGACTTTATCGGCACCACTAACTATTCCTTGATTTATATTACATAAGTCTCCTAAGCTCAAATTGCATAAAGACTTGATTTTCTTTATTATTTCTGAGTGTTTTTCATTAGGAAAAATCATTATATTGCCATTCATTGCATATAGATTCCTTTGTTTTTTTAAAACATAGCTGGTTATATTTGGATTATTGACTTTTTTAATATTTATACTCTCAATTATTTCATTTGTTTCCAACTTGTAATTTTTTATATATTTTATATTAACGTCTCTATTTTCATTATTTCCCTTTGTTACTGTAAAGATTATGTTATGCTGACCCTTTGCCTCTTTAAAAACCTCGAATTCATTAAAATTAATTATGTTTCTAAAACTTACTCTTTCCTTTAAAAATTTTCTCAATTTTTTTGCACCATCTGCTGTAATGAAATAATTTGTAGTTATATATGACAATACTCCATTTTCTTTTAATATATCTATACCTCTATAAATAAAGTAATAAAAATAGTCCATCTTTGCTTCATAGTACTTTTTACCAAACTCGTATTTTCGGGTATTCTCAAATAAATTTTTATTCCCTTTTTCACCGATATAGGGTGGATTTCCTATTACAATATCAAATCCACCATTATTTATTACTTCATTTATTTTCGAAGCTGTAAAGATTTCATTTCCAAGTATGCTGTTTCTTTTATAGAAATTGATATTTAAAGAATCTAAATTAAATTCACAATAAGCTGAGAGCATGTCTATATATTTTAGAACAATCATTTCTAATGGTGCAAGCTGAATATCTATGCCATAAATGTTATTTTCAAGTATGAACTTTTTTTCACAATATTCGTTAAATTTATTATTTAGCGCCTTGTATATCAGTTTTTTTACATTGAGAAGCTTTTCGAAGGTATGGTGTAAGAATAGTCCTGTTCCGCAGGATATATCGATCACTTTTAACTCCTTTAACCTATTTAATATCTCTAACAATTGTGCCTTGCTTATATTGTAAATCACTTCCTCTTTAATTAACTTTTCTAAAATGGTTTGATTGATTTCAGTATTTTCTTCTAAAAATAATATTATTGAACTTGAAACAATATAATCAATAATAAATCTAGGTGTGTAGTAGCTTCCAGTTAATTCACGTTTTTGATTATTCATATATTGTTCTAAATTACAGCAAAGTGACATAAAATCCAAATTGTCGATTTGGTATTTTGTTATATATCCTAAAGAAATATCTTCCGCAATGATTTCATTTATGCTACCAAAATTTTTTTCAACAAAATCCTTGTAATTGCTTAATTCTATTCCACTTTTTTTAAGTACTGCTTCCCTTATTAAATAAACAAAAGCTTCTTCTTTTTTATTATTTTCTTTATTAATAGTTATCAAA
>DAOUPR010000213.1 GCA_030626065.1 Clostridium sp.
GGGGACTATAAGTAATGGAGGTATAGCAATTGTTTGTAGATGTGATGAACTCTGGGACTATGATAGATAAAGCTAAATTAAAAAATAAGAGTGTAGTTATTATTGATGTTTTGAGGGCAACTTCTACAATAATTACAGCTTTAGTTAATAAAGCTAAGTGTATTATGCCGGTGTTAACTGTAGAAGAAGGCTGGGACATATATAATAAGCTAGAGGAAAATAGTGTTATATTAGGTGGAGAGCGAGATGCAATTCAAATACAAGGATTTGCTTTTGGAAATTCTCCGTTGAATTATAAAAAAGAAAAAGTAAAAGGTAAGACAGTAGTAATTACTACTACTAATGGTACTATAGCTATTAATGAAAGTTTGGATGCCGATAATATTTATATTGCGGCGTTGTTAAATGCTTTTTCTGTAGCAGAGAAGATTCTTCAAGATAAAAAAGATATTGTAATTATTTGTTCGGGGACAAATGGAGAGTTTTCTTTAGATGATGCCTATTGTGCAGGGATGATTATAGATTATATAGGCAAAATGGCTAAAATTGAGCTTTCGGATTTGGCATGGACGTTGAGATATATCTATCAAAATAATAAAAATAATCCTCACACACTGTTGAAGAATTGTAAACATTATAAGAGCTTAGAGGAAAAGGGGTTTCATGGAGATTTAAAGTATTGTCTTCAAACTAATATATATAGTGTAGTACCAACATATGTGGATGGAAAGATTGTTTTGATGGAATAGATTTAATCAATTCACAATGTACAATACACAATGCATAAATAAGGATGAAATTTTTTAGAAGAGCTAAAAAATTTCTTTGAATAAATGATTTCAAAAGCTCAATGACCTTTGGCCATTGAGCTTTTGTTCGTGTGCCCAGAATGGGCAATAATTTGTAGGTGAGAATACTCTGTGAACTGTCAACTATGAACTGTGAACTGTATTGTGCATGTACTTTTGAATTCAAGTGATTATTCATATTCATTAAGATAGGAGTATAAAGCTGGATATACATTATATGTTGCCATTAAATTGAGATATTCATCCATTGCATCATCGTTTGAATCTCTTTTCTTTTTAGCTCTTATCATTAAGTTTTTAGGAGTTTCAAGAGGAGAAATATATTCAACTACTGATACATCGTAGCCTTTTGCTTCTAACATTAATGATCTCATTCCATCTGTGAGTAAATCTGCAAATCTTGTTTTTAAGATCCCATGTTTTAATATGTTGTTTAATGGAGCTGTCTTTACTTGTTTTGATAATTCTTTATGGCAGCAAGGAACGGCTATTATTACATCAGATTCTACTTTAATTCCAAGGGCTATTGCCATATCTGTAGCTGTGTCGCAAGCATGAAGAGATAGAACTAGGTGAATATTTTTATTTGGTTTGTAATCATTAAGATCCATACATAGAAAATCCATATTTCGATATTCGAGTTTTTCTGCTTTTTCTTTTGAACGGGCAATTACTCCCTCAGAAATATCTATACCTGTGAAGTGGCATTTTCTTTTTTTAACTTCTGTTATGTAATAATTTAACACGAAAGAAAGATAAGATTTACCACAGCCGCAATCAACAATATTGATAATCTCATTCCTAGGAAGTTCATCAATTACTTTGTCAAGTAACTCTACATAATGATCTATTTGATTATATTTTCTTATTTTATCGTTCTTTATTTTGCCATCTTTTGTCATAATTTCGATTTCTTTGAGTAATTTATCTGCTTTGCCTACTTTAATAAAGTAATCTCTATTTAGCAGCGTAGAAGTAGTATTATGCGTGAAGTCTTCTTCTTTCTTTGCGATATCTTTAGTGTTCATAGTTACTTTTTTATTATCTGCAATAATATTGATTTGAGAGAATCTTTCAATGTATAGGAAATTCATTGCTTCATATTTTTCAGCTTCAGTTTGGATTTTTTTTAGTGCGTCGCTAAAAGGGATAAGTGTACTTTTACCATTAAAGTTGAATTTGATTTTACCATCAATAAATTTACCTGTGCCTTTGAACGGTTTTAAACCAGATTTAAATTCAAAGTTAATCTCTTTGAAAAAATCGGTGTTTTCAGTATACCTATTCTCTAATCCAGTAAAAAATAATTTTATTTTATTTAAGCTATTTTTGTTCATATAATATCCTCCAAAGTTAAATTCAATCATTATTATAACAAAGAAAATGTGAAATGCACAATGTTTCATTAAATAAAAGATTCTCGCCGTAACGATAAGACGAGAATCTTTTATTTAAAATAGGTTAAAGATTTTGCGTAGCAAAATCATCCTTAATTGCTAATTGAACATTGCAAATTGCTAATTAAGTTTTTATTAAAGTTGTTCTTGAATTATTGACATAAGTTTCTTAGCAGCTTTTTCTGTTCCAGTTTTCTCTTGTCCTTTTATACCTAGACAAGTTCTTATTTGACCTATTTTTACTCCAGTTTCTTTGAAGTTAGAGAAATACTTATCAATTAATACTTCAGTTTCAGTTTGCATTTGTACAGGTCCAAATGGATTTGCGAAAAATGATTTTACTAGACCGGTTTCAGTGGTAGTTCCTTTTGCCATTCTAGCCCCATCTTTGAATACTTTTTTTGCTTCTTCTAAATCAGCTACAAAGAATTCAATTTCTTCTCCTTCACTATAGTTATTAGCATATAAGAATAAATCAACAGGTAGTCCTTCCATAATATCTTTATATGAAGCTACAGGAATAACAAGCCTTGCATTGGTTTTATCTGGATTCATAAAAATACTTCTGTCGATCTCTCTAAATGCATAACCAGCATCCAAATCATCTAGTCTTACAAAAGCACCAATTTCAGTACCGTAACCAAGCGGTTTTCCATTTTCAGCTAGTTTGATAGTTCCCATATCATCAAAGATAATTTTCATTTCACTGATATATTCTTCGCCTAATCTTCTAAAGGCTTCTAAACTTTCAGATTTTCCTGCTCCTGAATCTCCCATAATAACTACATTGGCTACTTTCCCATTTTTTAATCGTATATTTACCATAGCACCATGGATTGGAAGGAAACCTCTTTTTATCATCATTAAATTATGAAGAGTTAGAATCATTTTTTTCATATAACCAAAATAATCAATTTCATCTGAGTAGTTAACATACCCAAGCATTAGTTCATTTTTAGTATCTTCAAAGTAACAAGTTTTAATTTCTTCACATTTATCTTTTGCACCATATACATAGATAGCATCAGGCTTTTGGTTTTTGTACTCTTCTACTTTTGCAATTTCAAACAAATTACAAAGAGATACACCTTGAGACATTAAATCTCTATGGAAGAATACATAAATAAGAAGTTCTCCAACCTTAGAGGGATAACAGAACCAGTGATCCTCATTTATTTTTAGTCCGTCAGATGGATTTTCAGTTACTTCATTGAAAATACCATTTCTTGTATTTTTTTTAGGATAAGTGATAAATGGTGGAGATAGTACTATTGAATCAATGAAAGGTACATTTTGCAAAAATTTATATTCATCTGGACAATTCCATTTTACTTTATTCAAAATTAATCCTGCATTTCCCCCAGCAGGAAGCTGTCTGAAAATTTTAGTTTGATGTTTAAGCACATTTTCCTCGATTTTTCTGTAAGTATATCTTATAAGTTGAGAGAATTGTGCATTAGCATCAATGAAACCTACTGATTGGAGACCACTTTTGTTCGTTTTATTCTTTAAAACTATGGTGTATCTTTCGATTTTTCTCCAATAAGTATAAAGTTCTTCAATAATATTAATGAATTCATATTTGTCTTTAAATAGATTCATATATTTTTCATTCAATTTCATTATTTCATCTGCATCCATAATCAGTAATAAGCTGAAAGCTTTTGTAAGTTCTTTTACTATTTTTTCATTATCATCTTCACCTAAAGAAGTTGATAGATATTTGTATGACTTAGTTACCTTTTTATCTATATTTTTAACAAAGTCAATTAAAACTCTATAAAAACCGTGACTATGAAGTAAAACTTCAGGCGTATCACAATACTTTGCTGTGAAATTAATCATTGCATGTTCTTCACTTAATGAAAATTCTTTTTTCATAATAATCCTCCTTTTATTTTTGAATATTAATGCATAGAATATAATAAAAATGAATATAAATACAAACTATTGAATATAAATGCATACTATATATTTTATAAAAGATACTTAGTTATGTAAAGTACTTTTTAGAAAAAAAGTGTTAAGTATGGAATATTAAGTGTCAAGTTAAGGATGATATGCATTGAAAAATCTATTATGTAATTCAAGGTTTTGCTAGATAATATTTTCTTCATTGTAAATCTGTTTTAGCATGTACTGAATTATCATTACATATACAGATTATATATGTAAAATGTTGAAAAAAATGTTTGTTTAGTTATAATTATATATAGACTAAATATATATTTTAAAATATTATTTACTATAGGGTTTTCAGTTTAACTATTAATTTATACATGTACAAAACTCGTTAAAGCATCGAGATTTTAAACAAGTATAAATATAGTTTCACAGTCAAAACTCTATACATATCATTTAATAAAAATTTTAGAATAGGTTAAAATTATAGGAGGATTATTTATTATGGATTTTATTATTCTATTTTTATGTTTTAGTTATTTGTTTTTTCGGTATATAAAGCAATATAAAGAAACTGGTAAAAAATACAAACTATTATATTTGATTCCGGTTATTAGTGTGATAATAATTGAGTCTATTAGTAAATTTACGCACAAACAAATTAACATTGTATTATGTATATGTGTGTTTTTGGTATATATAATTTTGGGAATTGTTGATTTGAGATTAAAAAAAACAAGCGTTAAACAATGATATAATCTTATATATTATGTTAATATGAATTAAAAATAAATAACAGTTTTCTAAAAACGCGTAAAATAAGGCAGTCTATATATAGACTGCCTTATTAGTATATAAGGTCACATAATCTACTTTCTACACTAATAATAGATAAAATATGGTACAATAATAGTTATAATAGAAGTAATTATTTTTATTAATGATTACTTAGTAGGGAGGGAAAAATGGCGCACGTAATTATAACAGGTAGCACTAGGGGTATTGGTTATGGTCTTGTACAGAATTTTCTTCAAAGAGGATATGGGGTTACTGTTAATGGGAGAACTAGAGAAAAAGTCGATGAAATAATAAATGATTTAAAAAAACAATTTCCTGACCAAGTTATTTTAGGATTTGATGGAAGCGTATCGAATATAGAAGATATGAATAAACTTTGGAATGAAACATTTAAAATTACTGGTAGAGTAGATATTTGGATAAATAATGCTGGCGTTGATCAGAAAAAAGCTTTGATATATGAATTAAATAGTGAAGATATAAAAAAAGTTATAGATACAAATATTTTAGGCGTAATGAATGGAAGCTCTATTGCAATGAAAAATATGCTAAAACAAGGCTTTGGTGAGATTTATAATATGGAAGGTTATGGAAGTGATGATATGATGATGCCTAAGATGAC
>DAOUPR010000272.1 GCA_030626065.1 Clostridium sp.
CGAAGGAGGAGAAAATAATGAGCCTTGGTATACAGGTGCTTTTCCTATGTACGAAGACAATGATATATCATGGAATTTTTGGACTTGGAAAAAAATGAAAACAGATAATTCACCATGTTCTATAAAAATGCCTGAAGGTTGGCATGAAATAGTTGATTATTTGAAAGAGGGAATAAAACTAAGCCCTGAAAGAGCTGAGGAGATTTTAATAGAGTTTTTAGATAATTTACAGTTTGAAAAGTGTGATTATCATAGAGAAGTTGTAGATGCTATATTAAGAAGGGCGCCTGTTAGGATACCGGCTATCTTTTATGGTAATCTAGGTAAAGGTATAAGTTATGATGTTAAGGTTCCATCGGAGTTTAATGTTGGATTTAGGGTTAATGATGGAATATTTATGGATTTTATTAATAGTAAAAGAATTAGGGCCAATTTCCAACATGCAGGAGGAGAATCATGGCAAGAAGATGAAAGGATGTTTATACGATTAGATCAAGGAGATTGGGTTGCCTATAATGTGAATGTAGTAAGGGAGCAGTTATATAATTTTAACTTGCATTTGAAGTCAAATGACAAGGAAGGAACAATTGCTATTATAGTTAATAATAAAATATTCGAGAAAATACAAGTTAGAGAATCAAATTGGAATATAAAGTGCGCTTCTAAGAATTTAAAGCTTGAATCTGGAACAAATGAGATAATTCTTAGAACAGAGGTAGGTTCTTTGGATGTGGAATGGCTTGAGGTGCCAGGGACTTACCGAAATATGTAGAAATTTAAAAAATTGTATATAAAAATATTTTTAGAATTTAAGTATTAGAAAATCTAGTATTAGAAAATCTAGTATTAGAAAATCCAGTATTGAAAACTTAATTCAATACTGGATTTTTGTTTTAAAATATTTAGGGTTAATTGTATAATAAAAAACCTTTTTGTGTATTATTAGGTTTATGACATTGTCCAAGATGGTCTTTGTGGGTAGATATAGTCGATGAACTTAAGAAATTACATAAAGAAATTTATTAATAATTTACTTCCAACTATCCCTCCAAGAAATAGGAATATACCGTACACCCAGCCAGATAATGATAGTGAAGAGATTGAACTATAGAATCCACCTATGTTGCAACCAGAAGCAATTATTGCTCCATATCCCATTAATAAACCACCTAGTGCTGCTCCGATAACTTGTTTTATAGATTTGATTTTTTTTATCCTGAATTGAGAAGCTAATAAAGAAGCTAAAAGAGCACCAAATATAATTCCTAGATTTCTCATAGTGCCAGGATCATTTAGAAAACCAGATTGTAAAGTTATTTGTGCATTTTCATTACTAAAATAATACCATTTATCAACACTGCCACCAACTAATTCGTATAACCATGCTCCCCAATAAGAGAATGTTTCAGTGAGGCCCCATGGATTACCAGTAGTAATTAGTATAATGATTTGTAAAATTGATAGTAGAACTGCACCAGCTATATATGGCCATGAATTTTTAAACCAACGTTTATAGTATTTATTATTATTTAAATCCATAATTACCCTCCTAATCAATATGTTATTCTCTATTTCCCCATTTATCAGCTAAAATATATAGAGTAGTAATTAGTAAAAGTTGTATGATTAATGCGCCAAACCATCCTAATATATCAGGCAAAAAAATAGCTTTGCCATGTATAATAAAGTTGAGTTTCCACCATACAAAATCATGTGCGGCCCAAAGAGTTCCAATAATGAAAAATAGTATAGTTATTAATTGTATTAAGAAACCTTCTCCTATTCTCATAAGAGTGCCAGATGAGCAACCACCAGCTATTACCATTCCAATACCAAACATAAAGGCACCAATAGCTGTTGCTGGGCTAATAGGAGCAATATAATTTTGTCCAGGAATAGGCATGCCATTAGAATATGCAGTAAACTTTATTGCAGTAAAAACAATAGTTGTAATGGCAAAAGCCATAAGTACTGATTTTGTTAACGTTGTACCTCCAGTTAAATAAGGATCTCGTACGGCCGCTGTAAAACAAAATCTTGATTTTTGAAGAACAAATCCTAAGCAGATTCCAGTTACCCAAAATAAGCCTAATTTAATAGAAATATTAGAGAGTAAAACTCCAGATATTATTATAGCTACGAAAATTGCAATACCTATTGGTAGTTGGCTTTTTTTAGTGCTTTTATTGATATGTTTCATTAGATTTCCCCCTTTTTCTAATGAATGTTTAATTTGAAAATTGTTTGAATTTCAGTTTTATGGGTTAATTATATCACAAAAAATCACTAGTTTTCAATCATTGTAAATTGTGTTATAATTAGTAGATTTATAGAGTGATTTTATTGTAAGTTTCAAAACTATTAAAGGGGGAATTATCTTGGCTATAGAATCCTTTAAATATTTTTATAAAGTGGCAGTAAGTAAGAGTATATCTAAGGTTGCAAATGAAGTTCATATTTCACAACCTGCTCTTAGTCAACAGATTCAAAAGCTTGAAGAAAGTTTAGGATATAAACTATTAACAAGAAGTAATAAAGGTGTTCAATTAACAGATAAAGGGTTAATAGTTTTTAAATATGTAGATAATATAGTAAGAACTTATGATGCTATGATACAGCATTTAGAGCAGGATTCAAAAGATAAACAAATTATAAAAATTGAAGCTTCCGGACCTATTGCTACATATGCATTACCATGTGTGTTGTATAAAGTAAAAAATAAATTTCCACATCATAATTATGAATTGATATCTAATTCATCTCATGAAATTGAAAGTAATATAAAGAATAATATTGCTGATATAGGGGTGATTTACGGAAAACCGACTGATCAGTCGTTAGAATACTGTCAACTAGATACGGATAATTTATCTTTAGTTGCAGGTTACGATTATGAAATAGATGAAGAAATATCTTTAGAAAATTTATTAAAGCATCCATTTGTTTTGTTAAATGATAAACTTGATATTCAAGATAGTTTAGCTGATAATATTAGTATTTCAGGACATGAATATAATGAGTTAAACGTTTTATATAAAAGTGACTCTATTGAGTCGGTGAAATCTTCTTTATTTCAAGGATACGGAGTTGCATTTTTACCATATACATCTATAAAGAAGGAATTATATGAAAAAAGATTAAAATTAGTAAAGGTATCAGATTTTGAAATCAAATATAAAATGTATTTAATAAATGATAAAAGAACTAAATTAAACAAGGCAGTTACTGAATTTTTAGATTATTTTAAACAAATAGGTAAAAAAGCTATGTGTTAAAGTTTAGTAACTGTTACTTCCCAGACACCATTAATAACTTCTTCAGTTTCGTATTTAACATTATAATGTTTGAATAAATCAGCAAGAGCTTCAATGGTACAACTATGGTCTGTTACTATCATAATAGATTGACCAGATTTTGTCTTTCGAAGTTCTTTTTTTGTCTTTATAATTGGGACAGGACATATATCACCCAAGCAATCTACTTTTTTCATTTTAAAACTCCTTTTTTAAGTATATTAATTAGGTATTATACCATAAAAAGTAGATTTATGGTATAATGTCGTGGAAATGTTGTTGATAAAATCAGGCTATGTTTTCAAATTAGCGATTTATTCAAATAATAATGTGTATTGTGCAATTTATTCAAATAATAATTTTCAATTTGCAATTTTCAATTTGCAATTGTGGAGGATTATTAGATATACAACTTCAACTATAAATCTATACAAATTCAAAACTCATAACATCCTGAGATTTTCAACTTGTATAGATTAAGTTTCAGTAATGTATATCTTATGCTACGCAAAATCTTTTAATTAATTAAATAATTAAAGATTCTCGACCAAAGGGAGAGAATCATCCTTAACTGTGC
>DAOUPR010000126.1 GCA_030626065.1 Clostridium sp.
CCTCCAGCTTCCTTCAGATTCCACCTCACGATGGACACCCTTGCTCTTGGCTAACACCTATATCACCTTCGGTGTTCGGGACTTTCACCCTATAGATTGCGCCCATGCTGGGCGCACATAAAAAAAGGTATTCGATCACAATGATCAAATACCTTTTGATATATTCTTACTCTTAATTCTCATTAAAGATCTAAGTAATGCATTCTTTGCTCTACTTATATCAACTGTTTCTTCTCTTGCTTCAAGTCTTTTTTCAGCTCTTTGTTTAGCTCTTTGAGCTCTTTCCAAATCAATATCTTCTGGATACTCACAAGCATCACACAACAATAAAACTGATGTTTTGTCAACTTTCATTAATCCTGTTGATGAAAAAAACTTGACTACACTTCCATCTTCTTTTTTTATTTCTGAAATAGTAGGTTTTAGTACTGCAGTAATAGGCTCTCTATTAGGCAAAATACCAATTTCCCCATTAATTGTTCTAGTTATTAGACTACTTACTTTTCCTGAAAAAAATTCTTTTTCCTTCGTCAATATAGTAAGGTCAATATTTTTATTCATCAATACCATTCCCCATTACAAAGATTTTGCTTTTTCTATAGCTTCGTCTATTGTTCCTACAAAAAGAAAGGCCGCTTCTGGAATATCATCATACTTTCCTTCAATAATACCTTTAAAACCCTTAATAGTTTCTTTAACAGGTACAAACTTTCCTTTTATACCAGTAAATTGTTCTGCCACTGTAAAAGGTTGAGACAAAAACCTTTGTACTTTCCTAGCTCTAGAAACTAATAATCTATCTTCATCTGCTAACTCTTCTATTCCCAAAATAGCTATAATATCTTGAAGTTCTTTATACCTTTCAAGAATATGTTTTATTTTAGTTGCTGTTTCATAATGTTCTTCTCCAACTATATTTTCATCAAGTATAGTTGAATTTGATTCTAATGGGTCAACAGAAGGATATATACCTAACTCTGCAATACTTCTCGACAAAACAGTTGTAGCATCTAAATGTGAAAAGGTAGCTGCAGGAGCTGGGTCAGTCAAATCATCCGCTGGCACATATACCGCTTGAACTGAAGTTATTGATCCACTAGTAGTAGATGTAATTCTTTCTTGCAATGCTCCCATTTCAGTTGCTAATGTAGGCTGATATCCTACTGCTGAAGGTATCCTACCTAATAGAGCCGAAACCTCAGAACCTGCTTGGGTAAATCTAAAAATATTATCTATAAACAACAGCACATCCTGACCTTTATCTCTAAAATACTCAGCCATTGTAAGTCCTGTAAGTGCTACTCTCATTCTCGCTCCAGGCGGTTCATTCATTTGACCAAAAACTAAAGCAGTTTTATCTATTACTCCCGAGTCTTTCATTTCGTAGTATAAATCATTACCTTCCCTAGTTCTTTCTCCAACACCTGTAAATACTGATAATCCACCATATTCCTTAGCAATATTATTTATTAGTTCTTGAATTAATACTGTCTTACCTACTCCAGCTCCTCCAAACAGACCTATTTTACCACCTTTTTTATAAGGAGCAATTAAATCTATTACCTTAATTCCTGTTTCAAACATTTCTGGTTCTACAGATTGTTCGATAAACGTTGGAGCTGACCTATGAATAGGATAAATCTCTTCTGGTATAATTTCCTCTTCCTTGTCTATTGTTTTTCCTAAAACATTAAATAATCTTCCTAATGTATTATTACCTACTGGTACAGATATTGGATTTCCTGTATCCTTAGCTTCCATGCCTCTTTTTATACCTTCTGTAGATTCCATTGCAATAGTTCTTACTATATCATCACCAATATGTTGTTCTACTTCAGTAACTAAAATTTTATCTCCAATTTTAATCTCTATAGCATTTAAAATATTTGGAAGATCATCAGAATCAAATCTAATATCTATAACAGGCCCAATAATCTGAACTACTTTCCCTGTATTTCTATCCATATTACACCCCTATTTCTGAGCTTCTGCTCCTCCTATTATTTCCGATATTTCTTCTGTTATTACATTTTGCCTTACTCTATTGTACTTTGTTTGAAGTTCATCTAATAAGTCTTTTGCACTTCTACTAGCACCATCCATTGCATACAATCTAGCACTTTGCTCACTAGCTTTACTATTCAATAGCATATTAATTATTGTACCTTTTAAGTAGCTATCCATAATATGTGAAAGTATTTCTTTTTTACTAGGTTCAAATTCCCTATACTCAAGATTATTTTTTCTTTTGTTATCCTGAGATAATGGCAAGATTTTTTCAACAACTGGTTCATGAGTAACAGATGTTATATATTTTGTATATACACCATAAACTTCACCCACTAAAGAATTATCGTAAACTTCTTTTATTTTAGAAACAATCATTTTGGCTTCTTTATCCCCTGGTGAATCAGATACCTCAACAAATTCAGCTAAAGTCTCAATATTAGATCCTCTAAAATATTTGTGTCCCTTTTCACCTATTGTAATCAAAATCGTATTATTAGTATTTTCTCCAATATCATCTAGAGCCTTCTCAATTACACTACTATTAAATGATCCACATAGGCCCATATCTGAAGTGAATACAAGATATAATTTCTTTTGACATTTCTTCTCAGTACAATAATTACTTTCTTCAAATTCATCAACTATAGTTGAATCTAAAACAACTTCTTTTAATTTGCTATAATATCTTTCGTTGTTTATTAATTGACCATTTATCTTTTTCAATTTAGAATTGGCAACTAAATTCATAGCTTTAGTTATTTTTGCTGTATTCTTTATAGATTTTATTCTTCTTTTAATGGCAACCAGATTTGATTCTGACATATTCCACCTCCTGGCGCTCTACTTAGCATCTATAAATATTTTTTTAAATTCTTCTATTGCTGCTTCCAATTCTTTTTCTATTACATCATCAAGCTTTTGCTTTTCTTTTATTTTCTTCTCTATATCCCTATGATGTGTATCCAAGAAATCAAAAAAGTCACTTTCAAATTCTTCAATTTTAGATACTTCTATGTCCTTTAAATGATTATTAACGCCAGCATAAAGTATTATAACTTGCTTTTCAACAGAAAGCGGGCTATATTGATCTTGTCTTAATATTTCAACTAATCTTTTCCCTTTTTCTAATAATTCTTTAGCGCTTTTATCTAAATCTGAACCAAATTGAGCAAATGCAGCTAATTCTCTATATTGAGCTAATTCAAGTCGCAAAGTAGAAGAAACTTGTTTCATCGCTTTTGTTTGTGCTTTACCACCAACACGTGATACAGAAATACCAGCATTTACAGCAGGTTTTTGATTTGCATTAAACAATTCTGTTTCTAAGAAAATCTGACCATCTGTAATTGATATAACATTAGTAGGTATATATGCAGTTACATCTCCTGCAAGTGTTTCTATAATTGGAAGTGCTGTAAGAGAACCTCCTCCTAATTCATCAGATAATCTTGCCGCTCTTTCAAGTAATCTTGAATGAAGATAAAATACATCACCTGGATATGCCTCTCTCCCTGGTGCTCTCCTCAACAATAATGACATTGTTCTATAAGCTACTGCGTGCTTAGTTAAATCATCATAAACAATCAAAACATCTTTGCCTTTGTGCATAAAATATTCTCCCATGCTACATCCAGCATATGGAGCTATATATTGCAAAGGAGCTGAATCTGATGCCGTAGAAGTTACTACTGTAGTATAATCCATTGCACCCTTTTCAGTTAGTACATTAACAATACGCGCTACAGTTGATTGCTTTTGTCCAATAGCAACATAGATACAAATTACATCTTTACCTTTTTGATTTATTATAGTATCTATAGCAATTGCAGTTTTTCCTATTTGCCTATCACCTATAATTAATTCTCTTTGTCCTTTACCTATTGGAATCATAGAATCAATTGCTTTAATTCCTGTTTGAAGTGGTTCATCAACGGAATGTCTATCTATAACTCCTGGTGCTTGAACTTCCACTGGTCTAGTTTGTCTGGTTTTAATAGGTCCTTTTCCATCAATTCCCTCGCCTAACGAATTTACAACTCTACCTAAAAGTTCTTCACCAACAGGAACCTCCATAATCTTACCAGTACTTTTTACTACATCGCCTTCTCTAATTCCTTTTTCTGTACCAAGTAAAACACAAGCTACATTATCCTGTTCTAAGTTCAAAGCAAGTCCATATACTCCATTGGAGAACACTAACAACTCACCTTCCATACAATCTTTTAATCCATATACTCTTGCAACTCCATCGCCTATTTGTATGATAGTTCCTGAGTCTACTGTTTCCATTTTACTCTCATAACCTTCTATTTCTCTACGAATTATCGAAGTTATTTCCTCAGGATTTATATGCATCATAACACCTCTTTTCTGTATTTCAGTGTTTCTTTAAAACATTTTCTTTTATTTCATTAAACATAGCTCTAACAGATTGATCAATTACGTCATCGCCTACCCTTAAGTAAATACCAGCGATTATTTCCTTGTCAATCTCTTCTTTCAAAATTACTTTTTTATTATATTTCTTTTCTAAATTACAAACTAATTCTTTTCTCTGCTTCTCTGATAAAGGAAATGCTGTAGCTACATCAGCAATTATTTTCCCATGTTTTTCTAAGTATATTTTTTCATATTCTGCATACTTTTCTTGAATAAACAATAACCTATTTTTTTTCAACAGTAAAAGTAAAAAATTTAATAATCTATAATCAATCTTACCTTCAAATATTTCTTTTAAAACTCTTTTTTTTGTAGGTGTTGGAATTTCAGGGTGCTTCATCATTATAATAAAATCATGATTGGCATCCATTATTTCTATAATATCTTTTAAATCCTTCTTAAATTCTTCTACTTTATCTGCTTTTTCAGCAACCTCATAGAGAGCCAAAGCATATCTTCTATCTAAGTATTCATACATAATTAATTACCAACCTCTGATATAAATTCATCAATTAATTTTCTATGCTCTTCTTCTTCTAATTTATTTTGAAGTACTTTTGAAGATAATAGTATTGCCATATCAATTACTTTTTCTTGCATTTCCCCTTCAAGCTTTTCTTTTTCTACTTCAAGTTCTCTATTCCCTCGTTCTACTATATTTTGAGATTCTATTCTTGCATCACTTATAATATCATGAGATATTCTTTCAGCTTTTTCTTTATATTCTTCTAAAATTATTTTTCCTTCATTTTTTGTAGCTCTAGCAAGTTCTTTATTCTTTTTATGCAATTCTTCAGCATCTTCTTTTTCTGCTTTTGCATACTCTAGTTCATTTTTTATCTTATCATTTCTATCTCTAATTACTTTATCTACTTTTTCATAGAAATATTTCTTGAATATAAAGAAAAAAATCAAAAAATTAATCATTGTCATTACAGTTCTAGAAAAAACTATCTCTATCATCAAATAGTCCCCTTTCTAGGTATTAATTATATTCTATAAATTTAAAATAATTTCTATTAATTCTAAAAACTAAATGCTTTTAATGCTAAAATAAGACCTACTAGAAATCCTACTATTGCAGTACCTTCTGATAACGCTCCACCAATAACTAACGCCTTAATAATATCTCCTGCTGACTCAGGTTGTCTTGCTATACTTTCAACAGCCTTAGAAGTTGCATTTCCTGTACCTAATCCCCCTCCTATTACTGATAAAGCAGCTATTCCTGCTCCAATTGCACACATTCCTGCTACAAAAGCTTCTGGTGTTAAACTCATAATAATTTCCTCCTTTTTTTATTTAACTATTTTTATAATATTCTTGCTATACAAACTATTATTTAAATAATTTGTTCTAGTTTTAATAATTATTTACTTACTCATTGTAACTTTGTACCTTTCAAAACGGAAGATACCTTTTTCATTCTGCTGCAGCATTCAAATTGATTAAAGATTTTCTGACCAACGAGAAGAAAATCCACCTTAATTGTGCATTGTGTATTGCTCATTCCCTTTCTAATGTTCTGACACTACTTTAATATTTATCATTGTGAGCATTACAAAGATAACCATTTGTATTGTTCCATCAAATACATCAAAGTAAAACTGAAAAGGAATAGGGATTACTAACTGAGCAATGGGACTTATCTTGCCCAATACAGAATAAAGTAATTGAACAATAAATGTTGCGGCTAAAATGTTTCCAAACAATCTGACACTTAGAGAAACAGGTAACATAATTCTTTCCATAATATTAGTAGGTAATAGTATAGCCATTGGCTTCAAAAAACCACCAAAATACCCTAAGAGTCCATGTTTCTTAATAGTATACCCTTGTATCACTATAAAAGTAATTAAAGCCATACCTATAGTAACGCTTAAATCTTTTGTAGGCGGTTCAAATCCAACTAGACCCACTACATTCATTAAGAATAAGAAGAGTATTAAACTTCCTATAAACGGTGCAAAACCGGCTTTGTCTTTACCCATATTATCTACAACAAATTCATTAACAAATTCAACAAACATTTCTAGATAGTGTTGTAACTTATTTGGTATCTCAGTTAAATTTCTAGTTGAGTAAAATGAAAATAATAACAATAACAAAATAAATGCCCATTGAACTATTATTCCTTCTGTTATACCAATTTCAAAGCCAAACACTTTAATAAGAAACACAGGAACCGAGCCTTCTAATTCCACATAATCACATCCTTAATTGCACATTAATCATTGATAAAAAACATTTTATAAATACCTATTTTAAAATATAATATAAAACTAGTGACAGGTAATGAACAAATATACCTGCTAAAAAAAACAACATAGAATATGGTTCATCAAGAAAAAATAACAGTCCTATTGATGCAATAATAAAAATTCTTAAATAATAAAAAATAACCATAAGAAATCTATAATTAACTTTGTTCCGTTGAAATGCTCTTACTGTACCTAATTCATTTAAAACAAAACTTAATAAAGAAATACCCATTCCCAATAAAACACACAACGTATAATTTCGAAATAAAGTATATGTGATTATTATTAGGATAATTCCTAATAATATGTCAATTTTATATTTTTCTCTGTATAGATAAGAATACTTATTATTTGTCATAATCCCTCCGACTTATAATGCCTCAACCAATGATAATAATGGCTTAACGTCATTAGACAATTATATATCATTAATTCCTTATTTAAAAATTATCAAACTTATATTTAAAAGGTTATTCATTGAAAATATTCCATATAAATTAATATTACCTATAATTCTTACCAATAACTCTATATTTCACCACACTTCATACTATTTCTTCTATTCTCTTATTTGACTTTTTTTTTTGCTTGCCTAAATAATAACAATTATTTTGTAAACGAGAACAAAATAATTATCAAAATAGTGCCCTAATCCTAATTATTTAAGTACAATTATAGATCAAATTTGTCTTTCCAAAAAATTTTAACATATCATTACAAAACAAAAAACCACTAAAAAATAGTGGCTTTCTATATTTATAATTATTTTTTCTCCAAAACTCTCCTTACTCCTTTATTAATACTATCCTTTTACAGAACCTGCCATTACACCTTTAATAATATATTTCTGACAAGCAGCATAGAAAATAATTATCGGTATAATTGCCAAAACCAGCATTGCCATCATTGCACCCCAGTCAATAGAACCATATCCACCTTTTAAGTACTGAATTGCAATTGGGATTGTTTTATATTTTCTTATATCTAATACTAAATATGGTAATAAATAATCATTCCAAACCCACATTGCCTCTAGTATTGCTACTGTAATAGATGTAGGTTTTAAAATCGGAAAAATGACCTTAAAATACATTTGTATCGGATTACAACCGTCAATCATAGCAGCCTCTTCAATTTCAAGTGGAATACTTTTTATAAATCCACAAAACATAAATACAGCTAGTCCCGCACCAAATCCTAAATAAATAAAAACAATACCAACAGGATTTCCTAAATGTAACATATTTGCAATCTTTGATAACGGAAACATTACCATTTGAAATGGTACAATCATAGAAAATAAACATAAGTAATATATTATTTTTGAAGTTACACTATTCACTCTTGTAATATACCATGCCGTCATAGATGTAAATAATATAATCACAGCCACAGAACAAACAGTAATAAATAAAGAATATCCAAAAGCTGAAAAAAAGTGAATCTTTTTTATTCCTTCTATATAGTTTTCTATTCCTACAAAGGATTTTTGTATACCAATAAGAAATGCATCTAAGCCATCACTTAATTTATTGGGACCCATTTGAAATGGATATTTATTAACATATGCTTTACGTTTAAAGGAGTTAATTATTACAATCAAAATAGGTACTACATAAAATAAACTTACTAGAGATAGTATTACGGTTATTATCCTATTACCGTTTTCCTTTTTTTGCATTAATGTTGTACCTCCTTTCGATTTGTAATTTTATTCTGTCCTACAGCTATAGCAGCAACAATAACAAAGAACACAACTGCTTTTGCCTGACCTACTCCTTCC
>DAOUPR010000286.1 GCA_030626065.1 Clostridium sp.
CAGTTTCTTAGAAGAGTATTAAACGGATAGTTAAGATAAGTATTGTAAGTCACTTCAAAATAGACAAATCACCTAATTTACCAGTTAAAAGCCATTAAAAGTAGTTAACAGAGTTACTTTTAATGGCTTTTGTTGTAGTGTATTTTGTATTAGGTGCCTGGCACCAAATATAGTAAAAGGGAAGCAAAAGCTTCCCTAAAGAATATCATGGAAGAAATCCAATATGTTCAAGTAATTGGTAGTTTATCAACAAATAAAACCGCTGTTTCTTGGTATAAAGTGAAAGGTTGGTAATGAAATCACTTTTTTAGAAACAGCGGAAATATTTAATCCAAAATGGGGGTTTTAGATTTATATTTAAATAATCCCCATATTCGCCAAATTATATACATCAAAATTAAAAAAAAGTGGATGTTGATATTATGGATGCAGTTGTAATGTGAGATAAATTGAACATAAAATTAGAATTTTAACTTCATTTAAGGTATCTGTAGTATTATATATATAGATAAACCACTTGAAAATAAATTATCAAAGGAGACGATGGGAATGAGATTATTATTAGCAGAGGACGAAAGAGATTTATCAAAGGCGTTGGTTGCTATTTTAAAGCATAACAATTATTCGGTGGATGCTGTTTATGACGGTGAGGAAGCCCTTTCATATCTTGAATCTGAAAATTATGATGGAGCAATACTTGATATAATGATGCCAAAGATGGACGGAATAACTGTGCTTAAAACTATAAGGGAAAAGGGAGATAATATTCCTATTCTTATGCTAACGGCAAAGGCTGAAATAAACGATAGGGTAGTTGGGCTAGATAGCGGTGCAGATGATTATCTTACAAAACCCTTTGCAACTAAAGAGCTTTTAGCTAGAATTCGATCAATGACAAGAAGGCAAAGTGAGGTTACAAATTCCATACTTACAGTGGGGAATATTAATTTGAATCGCTCAAATTTTGAACTTTCTTCAGATAGTGGGAGTTTTAGGCTGGCCAATAAGGAATTTCAAATGCTTGAGATGTTAATGGTTAATCCAGGACACACTATTTCAACAGATAGATTTATGGAAAAGATATGGGGATATGATAGTGAAGCGGAAATAAATGTTGTTTGGGTATATATTTCATATCTCAGAAAAAAACTTTCATCCCTTAGTGCAAATGTTCATATTAAGGTAGCGAGAAACAAAGGGTATTCATTGGAGGAATTAAAATGATTGAAAGATTACGAAGAAAGTTTATTTTAATAACAATGGGCTCTGTTATTTTTGTTATAATGAGCATTGTGATTGCATTGAATATTTTTACCTATATTGGAGTTGATAAAAAAATAGATCAAGTTATGGACATAATTATTGAAAATGAAGGTCATTTTCCTATTGGAAATGAACTTGAGAATTTTGTTTCTAATTTAAGTCCTGAAACTCCTTTTCGAACAAGGTATTTTACTGTTATAATTAATTCTGATAACAAAATAATGGATATTGATACAGGAAAGGTAGCTGCAATAAGTAGTGAGGAAGGCAAGGATCTTGCACGACAAGTAATTAAGAGCAATAAAACAAAAGGATATGAAGGCATATATAGATACAAAGTTGTGGAGAAAGATGGAGAGATGCTTATTCTTTTTCTAGATAGTACTGATTTGATTGAAACCCTACAGATATTTTCTTTTAATAGTATTTTAATTTCATCTATAGTAGCAGTATCGGTTATTGTACTTGTTGTGATTTTCTCTAAGAAAGTTATAGAGCCAGTAGAAAAAAGCGTTGAAAAACAAAAACAATTTATAACTGATGCAGGCCATGAGCTAAAAACGCCTCTTACAATTATAGATGCAAGTACAGAGGTTATAGAGATGATAGATGGAGAGAGTGAGTGGACAGAGAGTATTAGGAATCAAGTGAAGCGGCTTTCTGATTTAACTACGAGTCTTGTGTCCTTGGCAAGAATGGAGGAAGATGATACGTCAGCTATTATAACTGATTTTTCACTTACAGATGCTATTGAAGAAAGTACGGAGCCTTTCTTTCCCTTAGCAAAATCACAGGACAAAAAAATAACTACGGATATACAAAGCGGTATTACTTATAAAGGTGATGAAAAGTCAATAAGACAGCTTGTTTCAATACTTTTAGATAATGCAATTAAATATTCAATAGATAAAGGTGAGATAAAAGTTACTTTGAAGAAAAAAGGGCGTCAAAATATTATTTCTGTAAGTAATAAAGCAGATAATATTAAGATGGGTAATCTTGATATTTTATTTGATAGATTTTATCGTGCAGATTCCTCAAGAAACAGCAAAACAGGAGGCTTTGGTATCGGTCTTTCCATAGCAAAAACCATAGTTACTGCACATAAAGGAAAAATAACAGCAAAAAGCCATGACGGTAAATCTATTATTATAACAGCCATTTTATAAACAAATGTGCAATGTGTAATAATAATTAGCAATTAGCAATTAGCAATTAGCAATTAGCAATTAGCAATTTAGGATGATTTTGCTACGCAAAATCTTTAAATTAATTATAGATTAAAAGATTCTCGACCGAAGGGAGAAAATCATCATTAATTGCAAATTGCACATTGAAAATTGCAAATTATCTTTTAAGAAGCATTGCAAATTATCTTTAGTAGGGGTGAATGTATTGAGCTACAGTATGGACAAGGAAGAAACGGATTTTTATGCGGATGAGCTATATAGGTTAACATCTGCCGAGCAATATGTACGAGAAAAAATTGAAAGTTATAGAGAAGTTCAGAAGAAGAAAACAGGGGAGAATCCTGTGGAGCATTGTAAGTCAAGAATTAAAAGTACTAAGAGCGTGAAAAATAAGCTAATAAAAAAGGGTCTTGAGACAAACCTAAATTCAGCACTTGATAATCTTACAGACCTTGTAGGAGTAAGAGTTGTATGTAGTTTTATGGATAGTGTTTTTGAAGTTGTAGATTTTATTAAGGCTCAGAGCGAATTTGAAATAATAAAAGAAAAGGATTATATTTCTAATCCAAAACCCAATGGTTATAGGAGCTATCATCTTGTAGTAAAGGTAAACACTCCAGAGTTAGATGGTGTAGCAGTAGAAATTCAGGTACGAACAATAGCACTAGATTGCTGGGCAAGTCTTGAACATCAAATAAAGTATAAACATACCATTAAATACACTAAAACAATAGAAAAAGAACTAAAAAGATGCGCAGACGAAATTGCCTCTACAGATCTTTCAATGCAAACAATTAGAGAAGTGGTAAGAGATTAAAATTGTATTATATTGTGAAGAAGTATGGAAACTTTAAAGTAGACATTATATACATATAGGAGATAAAAATGAAAAATATAATTAAAACAAGTAGATTTAAAAATAATGGGTACTTATTAATTACATATATTTTTGTTCTTGGACTTTTACTAAAATATTCGGATTTCATCGGAAGTGGTATAAGTAGAGGATATAGTGCTTTTAAAGCTTTGTATATAGGAATAGCACTTGCTTACATAATAAACATTCCTATGAAAAGCATAGAAGAGTTTTTGAAAAAACATATTAAAAGAAAAACCAGAGG
>DAOUPR010000158.1 GCA_030626065.1 Clostridium sp.
AAACTGCTCCTACATCATTCCCAATGATTACTTGATACTGGCCGCTTTTTCTCATAACGCCCATAACACCTTTTGTTTTTTTCATTAGTTCATCGTCAACAATTGATTCATCTTTCAATGTAAATCTTAATCTTGTCATGCAATGAACAACGCTTTGTACATTATCCTTTCCTCCGACTCTTTCTAGAATCTTTTGTCCTACTACTTTGTAATCCATTTTTTTCTCTCCATTCATATTATAATTAAATGAAGTTTTGCCTACATATACAAGTATTACTCATAGCGTAGTTACAATCTTACTATATAAATAAGCTAGTATATCATCTAGCATTATTTCAATTAAATAGTTGCTTTTTTTAAAATTCTTTCTATATGAATCATTAAATAAAGTTGTTCGTCTTCTGATAAATTATATGTATATTTTTGTTCTATAAACTCTTTTATTTTAAGTACACATTTGTAACTTCTTTCATATTTCACCTTTAGAAGTTCAAACAAATCACTTTCATCATCTTCATAGATTGAGTGATTAAAAACTCTTTGTGCAAAAAATTTTAGATGTGTAACAAATCTGTAGTATATTATAGATTCTTCATTAAAATCAACTTTAAAATAATATTTTATGATATTTAATATCTCTTGCATTATTTTTATTATATTAGCTACATCACCAATATCATTATTAAGTTGAGCATTTACAATGTGATATGCTATGTATCCTGCTTCATCATCATCAAAGTTAACCCCAAATTCTTGTTTAAGAAGTTCAAGTGCTTTTTTACTTACATTATATTCATCCGCAAACAACATTTTTATTTCTAAAATCAAAGGATTTTTTACTTGAATTCCTTTATTATATCTTTCAACGGCTCCATGAATATGTTCTGTTAAACTAACATAAACGATATCATTTAACTTTTTATTATAATCTTTTTCAAATAATGAGACAATTTTAGTTGTTATTTCTATATATTTTTCTGGGATTTCTGAAACAACAGTCATCAATTTTTCATTAAGATTCTTGTCTTTATTTGAAAATATTTTATACTTAAAATTGCTTAAATCAGCATGTTGATTCCCTTTTTTGCCAAACGCAATTCCTCTTCCCATTACGATTATTTCTTCACCTTTTTCATCTAAAGATATAAACGCATTATTATTTAGAACCTTTTTAATATGCACATAGTCACCACCTTTTAACAAAAAAACAAAACCAGTAAAACATAATTAGTCTTGACTTAATAATAGATTACAATCACAGTTTATAATATCATCACGACTTTACTTTGTAAATAGTTTATTAAAACCATTGCTAATATTCTTTTCTTCTCATATTATCTACATTATAGCAGCAATTCTAATAATTTCACCTTTTTCATTCAAATAACCCTCTAAAGCTAGTCCATAATTAATTTCTAATTATCTAATTAACTTCATTAAAGTTATTATTCATTTTCTTAAGTAATGTTAAAAAAACTATCTTTTCTTCTTCTGAAAACCCTTTATATGCCGTTTCATATACTTCTTCAGAAATTTTTTGATATTTACTCTCATTTTGTTTACCTTTTTCAGTTAGCTTAATAAAAGTAATTCGTTTATCTTCTTCACATTTTTACCTTTCAACATAACCTAATTTAATCAACTTATTTACCAGTGGTGTAACTATAGATTTATCTTTACCTATTTTTTTTGCTATTTCTTTCATAGTTAACTTCTTATCCATTTCATACAAAGTCGTTAATATATTACCATGAGAAGGAATCAACTCATAAATATCTTGCTCTTCTAATTTTTTATTTAAAAAATCCATCATTTTCTTTTTAGTTCTACTTATAAAATAAACTATATACTTATCATTCATCTTAACCTCTCCAATAGTTCCTTTATTTATTATATATATAATAAACTTTTCAAAAAATATTTGTCAATATATCACTTTTATATAACGATTTTTTAAATAGTAGAAATTATTTTAAAAGGCTCATCACCAGTTTAATAGCTAGTGATGAGCCTTTTCTACAAACTTTACACATTATAAAATGCTAAAACTTAAACTCTACAATCATTATATTGGGATCTCTGGGATATTTTTAATAACAAGATATTAATTAAAGATAAAGTTTTGTACCTATCCGTCTATCATATTCTGACCAAGTTCCAGGAGGAACATCTTTTTTTATTTGTGAAATTTTGTTCATAGTTGCATCAATATAATCTGCATAATGTACAATGTAAGCTTCTTCCATATTTAATTCTCTTGGTGATCCATATTCCATTTTTCCATGATGTTGAATGATACAACCTTTCATTCTTTCTTTGAAATTTTCATTATACAATTCTGGCTGAGATTTAAAGGCTTCCTCAATCATAGAAACTCCAATGACTATGTGTCCTTCAATTTCTCCACGCAAAGTATATGAAAATGGACCATCAACAAAGAGTTCTTCAATTTTACCTATGTCATGAAGCTTAGCTCCGAGTATTGTAATTTCTCTATTGTTACATTCGTATCTTTCAGCTAATATTGTAGACAAATACATTACGTTTAATGTATGCTCAGCCAAACCACCCCTATAGTTATGATGTTGGCGCACACCACCTATACCTTTCTTGAATTTATTAACAAAATCTGAATTATTAAAAAAATAATCATTAAGAGCTTTGCATTCTTTACTGATAATTTCTTGATTGGTAATAAGATTAATCTCATCCATAATTTCTTCTATAGGCCTTTCAATACATGGTAAGTAATCTTCTACATCATATTTCAATATTTTTTTATAGCTCTCAACAACAAAAGTTCTATCCAAAGCACCTACCAGTTCTAGTACATCACCCACTAGTAATTCATCGTTTTCATCTATAATCTCAGATTTTACATCACCAGTCTTATCACCCAAGTAGGCAATTGTTTTTTCATTTTCTCTGAAAACTTTTTTCATTACCATTAATGAAATATTTCTTTTCTCACCTTTTTTAATATCTTTAGAATATAAATTTTTCATTATTATAATACCTCCAATTATAGATATACATTACCAAAACTTAATTTATATATATTAAAAATCTCAGGCACTAGTGAGTTATTGATTTATATAAATATATAGTTGAAGAGGTTTATCTATACTTAATTATATTATTTCAAATAACTACTCTAATATTCATTTACAAATTGCTCTTCTTTATAATTAGTCTAAATAAAAAAACTCCCATTCTAAGAAATCAATCTTATTAACGAGAGTCAATCTTCGTGATACCATCTTTTGATACATATATCGCAATATATACCTGTTCAAGTACGTGATAAAACCCGGTAGGGTCTTAGGCATTGTTTGATTCACAAGTTTTCTTTGATTTTTTTAAATTTCCCAATCTCTCTATGTCCTCTTTACACTCATCCATTTCCTCAATATTTTTTCTAAGTAAACATGGTAAAAAATCATATTTTTTTAATATTTGTGGATTTAATTCATAGTAAACAAACTGTGTTTTCTTTGACGCAATAACAAATCCATCATTTAATAATCTTTTTAAATGTCTTGAAGCATTAGGCTGGGATAATTGTAGCGATGCTTCAACATCCCCTACACACATTGATTCATTTTTATAATATAGAATACTTAGTATTCTCAACCTAGTCCTATCATTCAAACTCTTCATTATATCTAAAATCATATAATTCATCTCCTTTATAAGTACAAATAACATACTAAAATGTAGTATATATTTTAGCATATTATTTGTCAATTAAATATTTCTGTGAATTTTAACAATTTTAAATATTTTTATGAACTTTAACAATCCTATATTGAATTAACCTATTTCTCTTTTTCTAAGATACAAGTATAAGATACTCCATTACGTTGTCCAAAACAATTCCCGCAAGATACACATTTAGCTATATTTTGAGGATTATCCCTCCACTTATTGATTAAATCTCTTTCACATATAAGTGGCCTTGCTAATGAAAAATATTTTACCTTTGTATTTTCATATATCTTATTTATATAATCCATACTTCTTAAACCGCCAACCATAATAACTGGTATATTAATAGCTTCAGCAATAGCAATAGTTTCTTTTTCAAATATACCTTCATCTTCAAGTTTTAATATTTTTCTTTTAGCAAAAGTTTCCCTTGAGTTAATACCATGTCCACCACTGACTTCAATTGCATCTAACCCCATCTCTTCTAACTTTTTACATATCTTAATAACATCATTTACTTCAAGACCTTCTGGAATGTTATCTTTACAATTTATCTTAATCCAAATTGGGAATTCAGCTCCTACTACTTCTCTTATTCCTTTATATATTTCATAAATAAGTATTCCCCTATCTTCACCATACTTATCATTTCTTTTATTGAAAACAGGTGATATTGTTTGACTGAGAAAATAACCATGTGCAGCATGAATCTGAATTCCATCAAATCCAGATTTTTTAGCCCTAATAGCAGCCTTTTTAAAACCTTGAATTAGAACGTTAGTATCTTCATCATTAAATGCACGTCCAGTTATTGCACCTTTTTTTATAGGAATACCTGATGGAGAAAGTATATCCCTGCCTTCAACTTTATAACTAGTCATAATTCCTCCATATACTAATTGAGCAACTATCCTAGCATCTTCTTTATGAACTATATCTGTTAATTTTTTATATTCAGTAATAAATGAATCATCATACATTCCAAGCATATTTGGATTGGGTTGTTCAAATGGGAGTATATGTGCATAACTAAGTATTATAGTTCCCACTCCACCTTCAGCTACTTCCTTGTAATGTTGAAATAAATAATCCGTCATATGGCTATCCTCTGTAGCTCTTTTTTCCCAAGTAGCACTTTTAATAAAATGATTTTTGACTTCCATATTTCCTATCTTTGTTTTTTCAAATACCATACTTAACCTCTACTCTTATTCAATAAATTATAAAAATAAAATAATTTTTTTGTATAAATTATACTGATAATTACTCTATTAAAAGCAACATTTTATAGATAGACTCTATATATTCACTAGTGATTATATACTTTTCTAATTATATTCATCTTCGTGTATATGATATATGATTTATATATTTTTGTCAGTATATATTATGAAATATAATTTTAAACTTAACAGAAAAAAGTTGAGGTTACATATTCAACCTCAACTGATTCAAATAGATTTTCTATTCGATTATAACTTCTATTTCCTCTAATAGCTATATGATGAGTATTGTTAGGATACTATACCTTTTATTTATTACTATTGATATTTAATTAATTTTCAATCTTCTTAATAACTTTACTAAGCATTTTATGAATACCACTTCCACAAACTTTTTTCATTGGATTAACATTGGCTCCAGGGAAATATGAATTTTTTATCTATCCTTTATTTTGCCAATACTCTCTATCTACTGGGAAAATATTAGTTGCTAAAGTTCTTTGTACATTGTAAGTATATATTTGCTTAAAAGATGGTGAATATCCTTTACCACCCTTATTTACTAGCTTTATAAAATTTGCTATTTCATTTTCTTTTATAAGCTTATTGAAAGTTCTACCGTTTCTTGATATAGTTTCTGCTAAGGCTACTCCCCATTGTACCATTACTTCTTTTAAGGAATTTAAAGTACTATCGATTCCTGAGCCTTGAGTATTTGCAAGAAGTAATGTAGGCTTTTGAGCACCCTCTGTTCTATGGAACCAGCTACAAGTTCTATCTATACAACTTTTTAGTATTCCTGTCATATTATTAAGATATACTGGTGTTCTTATTACTAACCCATCACAATTTCTAATTTTTTCATAATCATACTAGAATCATCTTTTATGAAGCATTTTACCTTTAAAATACATACTTCACAACCCTTACAATAAGCTATTTTATAATTACTTAAAGTTATTAATTCTGTTTCAAATCATTTATTCTTTAATATTTCTTCAATAGATGATAAAAGACTATATGTGTTTCTTTTTCTATTACTAGCATTTATTAATAATACTTTTTTCATTTTTAGACCTTTCTCCCCTTAAAAGATTCTCATTTATAATTTTGGTTTTTACTCTTACTATTATATTTTTTGCTTTTATTATAACTTATCAGGTATTTATTTAAAATAGTTTTCCAAGCAAGTTCGAGGCTTTTATAATATATGTAGGAATTGCTTTAATTAGAATCAATTTTCTGTTCATTATTTTTAAGCTGCTCTATTTTATTCTTTATTTCTTCAATATTGGGAATTTCAGTTGTTCCCGATAAAAGTCCTATTTCATCATTAAATAAATAAACATTACTCTCCTCTTATGATTGATATATATTTGTATCGACATTTTACAATCTATTCCATAGTTGATTTTAATATCTATATGTATTAATTTTTCCAGTAACATTATGACTAACAGTAAATGACTTATGATTTTCATGACCATAATATAAAAAAGCAGCTTCATATTGAGCTGCTTTTTCATTATTACTATATCCTATTAGAGATTTACTAGATTAGCCTCACTAATAATTTCAGATAATAAATTTTATTTTAATATAAAAAAATCTTATTTTCTCAAATTTTCTTCCTAAAGAACATACAATGACCTAAGTTAATTTTAGTATTCTTCTTAAATAAATAATTTTTGCCATATTAATCTCACTTCTTATTATAATAAATTTAAGTACTTATTTGTTTCAATATCATAATAGTCTATAGAAAACTCATACTTCTCAATATCAGCTTCTAAAACACAATTATATTTTTCCATTCTCCAACCGATTTTTATAATATTGACACTACCAGTATCATAAAATTCAATTTCTCCATCAAAAGCTTTATAAGAATTTCTAAATTCCATTAGTTTATATAATTTTTTCAACAACGGTCGCTCTATATTTCTTTCAATTTCTTCAATGGAATAGTTATGCCTATTAATATCTCTTCCTACCTTAGTTTTTTCTATAAGTTCAATGTCATTCTCTCCCGCAAGAAGCCCTACATAATAAACTTGAGGAATCCCTGGTGTAAAGAATTGAATAGCTCTTGCTAATAAATAAGCATTATCATTATTACCTAATGCTGAATAGTATGTACAATTAATTTGATATATATCAAGATTATTATATTTCGCTGTACTATAAACATGTTTTATATTTGCACCTTTACTATATAAACATCTTTTAGTATTCTCTATTTCTTCATTACTCATGAGATCCTTAACATCTACAATTC
>DAOUPR010000102.1 GCA_030626065.1 Clostridium sp.
AATCCACTTATTTTTAATTATTGGGAGACTTTTTTTCATATAAATTTATATAAGAACATGAAAGGATTTGAAAAAATAAAAGAATATGAGATGACAAAAGATACACAAAGGATTAAATCATATAAGGATTTAAAACATATCAAAGAATTACCTACACAAACCTATGTTGCAGCATACGTGGATTTTAAAGAAGATTTATCAATGGAGAAATTAGCTAAACTACAAAGGAAATTTGCAAATCCTGAGGACCCCATGGATACAAGCAATGGATTAGATTTTAAATGGGTTGCTATACGTGTTATAAATGAAGAAATGCTTGATTTAGCATACGAAGGTAAACAAATTGAAGGTAGAACAATAGTTGTAGATAATGCAGGATTTAATCCTGCATTAGAGAATTTTTTTAGCTTGGATGACAGTGCTGATGATGAAAAGTATCCTTTATTATCTTTATTTGACTTAATGAAAGTAGGCATAAGTTATGAAGATTGGGATAAAACTGTAGCCGATGCATATGAGCAACATTTTAAATCATTATTACAATACCTATACGATAGAAAAGATTTTAATGCGGCTCTAGGTAAAAGACCTATGCAAGGAGACTTTTATAAAAATTCCCTAGATTATATTGAAGAAAATGGAGTGAAAACCTATGGAGTGTTAGTTTATGGAGAAGCTGAAGATATAATTTCTTTTATGGAAAGAGATGAAACTGACTGTATTTATATATCTGATATAAAGGTTTCTAAATACTCGAAATAACCTTTTAAAAGAAATTTGCAATGTGCAATGTGCAATTAAGGATGATTCTCGGCTGTGCCGAGAATCTTTATTCTATTTAATTCAAGTATTTTGATAGACAAAATACTTGAATTGATTAAGTTTTAAATAAAATTAAGATTCTCGACCAAAGGGCGAGAATTATCATTCACTTCACTCTTCACACTTCACATTTGTTAAAAAAAGGGGAGTTAATCAACCTCAATTGTGCATTGTGCATTAATTCTTTCTTCAAAAATTAGAATTGCCAGAAAATACACTCTCACAGGCGACTAAACCGCATATATTTTCAAGATAAATATTAACATTCTTTTAAAGATAGGTTAAAAAGATTTAAATACCATTGACATAGAATTCAAATTATGGTATAAAAAATAGTGTTAGCACTCAACAAAAGAGAGTGCTAACAGCTACATAAAAAATTTTATACATGTAGGATTAAAACTAAATAAACATTAAATGGCTCTTAGAGCCATATTATGAGAGGGGAAATATAAATGGAAAAGAAGCAATTTAAAGCAGAATCAAAAAGACTTTTAGATTTAATGATTAACTCAATTTATACAAACAAAGAGATATTTTTAAGAGAACTTATTTCAAATTCAAGTGATGCAATGGATAAAATTTATTACAAAACTTTAGAGGATGAGAATTTAGAATTTAATAAAGACGATTACTTTATTAAAATTGAAGCTGATAAAGATAATAGAATATTAAAAATGTCTGATACAGGTATCGGAATGACTAAAGAAGAACTAGAAAATAATTTAGGTGTAATTGCTAATAGTGGTTCTTTTAAATTCAAAAGTGATAATGAAATAAAAGATGGTTTTGATATAATAGGACAATTTGGTGTTGGTTTTTATTCAGCATTTATGGTAGCTGACGAGATAACTGTAATTTCTAAAGCTTTTGGTAGTGAAGAAGCTTACAAATGGGTTTCAGAAGGTGCCGAAGGATATACTATTGAAAAATGCGAAAAAGACTCTATAGGAACAGAAATAATTATTAAGTTAAAAGAAAATGAAGAAGATGAAAATTACGATGAGTATTTAGAAGAATATAAATTAAAATCAATTATTAAAAAATACTCAGATTTCATAAGATACCCAATTAAAATGGAAGTAACTGAAAGCAAACTTAAAGAAGGTAGCGAAACTGAATACGAAGAATTTAAAGAAGAGCAAGTAGTTAATAGCATGATTCCAATTTGGAAAAAGAATAGAAGTGAACTTACTGATGAAGATTACAACAATTTCTATGCTGAGAAGCATTATGGTTTTGATAAGCCTGTAAAACACTTACATGTAAGAGCAGAAGGAATGATTTCTTACAATGCTATTCTTTATATTCCTGAAAAAACACCATATGACTTTTACACTAAAGAGTACGAAAAAGGTTTAGAACTTTATTCTAATGGTGTATTAATCATGGATAAATGTGCTGATTTATTACCTGATTACTTTAGTTTTGTTAAAGGTATGGTTGATTCAGAAGATTTATCCCTAAATATTTCCAGAGAAATATTACAACAAGATAGACAATTAAAATTAATAGCTAAAAATATCAAGTCTAAAATAAAAAGTGAACTTGAAAAATTATTGAAGAATGAAAGAGATAAATATGTAGAATTCTATAATTCTTTTGGAAGACAATTAAAATTTGGTATTTACAATAACTTTGGTAGTGAAAAAGAAGTACTACAAGACCTTCTTATGTTCTATTCTTCTAAAGAAAAAGCATTAGTAACATTAGCTGAATATGTTGAAAGAATGCCTGAAGATCAAAAATATATTTACTATGCATCAGGTGATTCAAATGAAAGAATTGCAAAGCTTCCTCAAACTGAAATGCTAGAAGATAAAGGTTTTGAAATATTATACTTCACAGATGATGTTGATGAATTTGCAGTTAAAATGCTTATGAATTACAAAGAAAAAGAATTCAAATCTGTTTCAAGTGGAGATTTAGGTATTGAGCAAGATGATGAAAAGGCAGAAGAAGAAACAGAAGAAAACAAGGACATTTTCGAGTACATGAAGAAAGCATTAGAAGGTAAAGTTAAAGACGTTAGAGTTTCTAAGAGATTAAAAAATCACCCTGTTTGTTTATCTAACGAAGGAGAAGTATCTATAGAAATGGAGAAAATCCTAAGTGCTATGCCTGATAGTCAAGGAGTAAAAGCTGACAAGGTATTAGAGATTAATGTTAATCACGAAGTGTTTAATTCTTTAAAAGATTCATTTGAAAATGATAAAGAAAAATTAGACCTTTATGCTAGTCTATTATACAACCAAGCATTACTTATAGAAGGACTTCCTATAGAAGATCCAGTAGAATTCACAAATAATATGTGTAAAATAATGAAATAGTCTTTCAAAAAAAAGATAGAGTGCAGTTTGCAGAGTACAGAGTGCAGAGTGTAGTGAAAAGATAAAAGATTTAAATTTCAAAAGATTATAAAGAGTAAAAGATAAGAACATTTAATAATTAATATATTTGTATGATGGAGGATTCTCGGCTTGATGTCGGGGATCTTTTTTACTTGCTTTTTTATGATGATAATTCCCAATATTATGATTTATACTCCATAGTAATTTATTTGAATCTAACCATTATGTTGAATGTTACGGGAATAAAATAAATGGTGGAAATCTATGCAGTGTCTATACTGTGTAAAAGATATGAGCAAAAATATTATTGCATTTAATAAAAATTAAAGGCTATAATTATATTAGATGTAAAGATGTATATTTATATGTATAAAATGGACATTTGATAGGGGTGTGATTTATGAAGATTAATATTATTTTCCATAGTATCAATGGTCATGGGTATGCTATGGCTAGAGAGATTAAAAAGGGTGCTGAGATGATTGAAGGGGTTGAGGCTAACATTTTTAAAGTTTCTGAGACTCTTTCGGCTGAGGTAATTGAAACTATGGGAGGAATGGAGAAAATTAAAACTTTTGATCATATTCCTTTAGCAACGAGGGAAACTATGGTAGAGGCAGATGGTGTGATTTTAGGATCACCTACCTATTTTGGAGCTCCTAGTAGTCAAATGGTTGCTTATTTGAATGGATTTGGAGAGGAATGGGTAAAAGGTGTTTTGATAGGAAAGGTTGCAAGTGCTTTTACAACCTCTTCTGAACAAAATGGTGGAGTGGAGACCTGTCTGCAAAATTTAAGTACTTTTTTCTATCATCATGGAATGGTTATTGCGAGTGTACCTACCGCACTTACTTATAAGGAAATGCATTTTGAGAATAAACAAATAGGAGGTACTGTTTATGGAGAGTCTATGATAACTGGAGGCTTGAATGAAAATGAGATTTCAGAAGAAGAAATGAAAATTGTTAGATTGCAAGGGAAGCATGTGGCTGAGATAACTAAAGTTTTATGCTTGGGTAGGGAACAATGTGATTAAGTCAGGATATATGAATGAAAAATCTTACTAAAAATAAAACAACTGCCAATAGGCAGTTCTTTTAATATACTCTTCTAGCATTATGATAATCAGATCTTGAACTTAATGAAGATACTTTAATAACATCACCAGTTTGAGGTGCATGAATAAAAGAATCATTACCTATGTAGATTCCAACATGATGAACTGGATTACCGAAAAATACTAAGTCACCAGGTTGTAGTTGAGATTTTTCGATATATTTACCAAAGTTAGTCTGAACATAGGATACTCTAGGTATAGATACACCAAAGTGTGCAAATACATATTGAGTAAATCCCGAACAATCAAAATAATTTGGTCCTGTTGCACCCCAAACGTAGGGACAACCTAAGAAATTTGAGGCATAGGATACTATTGCATTTGGTGAAATTGAGGTTGAGCCTCTAGATAGATTACTATCATCAGGAACGCTAGTATTTGAATTCTGATTATTGTTTGCAGCAGCTTCTTTTGCAGCCTTTGCTGCAGCCTCTCTTGCCGCTTTTTCGGCTGCTTCTTTTTCAGCGGCTTTTTTTGCTTTTTCAATTAATTGGTTAGTTTCTTCAATATTACTTCTGTCTTCCTCAATTAAATCAGCGTATTTGCTCGCTTCTGCTTTAGCTTCACTTATTAACAATTGTTGGTCATCTTTACTTTTTTCTAAGGTTTCTTTATTTTGGAGCAGTTCTTCTTTATAATTCATATATTCAATACTTTTTTCATAAAGTAATGCCTTTTGTTCTCCAATTTTAGTTTGTTCATTTCTAAGAGCAGTTGTTATTTTTTCATTATAATTCGATAGTGATTTAACAGCTTCAATTCTAGATAATAAATCGGTTAAATTTTCAGAATCTAATAATATTTCTATATAGCTTGTCCCACCAGATACATACATAGCTACCATTCTATTGTTATATAATTGTTTTTCGTCCTCAATTTCCTTTTCAGCTGCTTCTATATCTTTCTCTAACTTAAGGATATTAGTTTCTAGTTCAGAAATTTTACTTTCAGTTTCTCCAATATCTATAAGTAATTTCTCTATTTTAGAATCAAAAATTTCGATTTTAATTTGTATCTCCTGGATTTTTTGTTGAGCTGCTTTATAGTCATTTTCATGATTTGTTAATTCTTCTTTTTGTTCTTCGAGTTGACTAGTATAATTTGGTGTAGCGAAAACTGTTCTAGATTGACTTATAGTAGCAACTAGGGTGAAAGATAGTATTAAAGTAAGTGTTTTTTTAAGCACTAAGACATCCTCCTTTGGTAGATTAAAATAAATTCAATTTAATTAATATAAACTTATTTATATTATAGCACTTTTTAGGAGAAGTTTGAGTGATTTTTTTAAAATTATAATATGAATTTAAAGGATATTATATAAAACAATGAATTTTATACCTTAGATGAAGAAACATACGTAATAATTAAATAATGTTCTTGTAGAATATTAAGGATAGATTGTACATTAACAAGTTTTTTGTTAAAATTAGTATAGTATTTAAAGCATTATTAGTAATAAATTCTTAAGATATATTTTAGAAATAATTTTGTAAATGAGGGTGAGTAAATGAGTAAAAAAATACAAGTTTTATTCGCAACAGTGCTCTTTATAATGGTTTTAATTGTTAATAATTATATTTTTGATTCAAAAGGCTATAGAATAGAAAACTGGGAATTAATTCATAATAATCAAGTTGAATTAGTGGAGGCCCCTTTTTCAAAAACAATTGAAAGTACAGGGATATATTATTTGAGAAGTGATTTTGAAAGAATGGATGTAAACGCATTAATTTTACCTCATGTAAATTGTTATGCTTTTAAAGTATATTTAAATGGAAAGTTGATTGAAGAAACTGGAGATTTTAATAATCCCACTGCAAATATATGGAACTATACTCATATAATTAGTTTTGATAAAGACACTTTAGAAGATAATAATGAATTAGTAATAGAAATGTTCGCTTTGCATGACGTCGGGTTAATCATTACTCCGAGTTTAGACAAATCTGAAAATGTTTACTTGCAAGTTGAGTTACAAAATTTTATTTCTAATGGGTTTATTTTAATTATTATAGGTATATCATTGAGTATTGGCATGGTTCTTATTTTTCTTTTTCTATGTAATAAAAAAGGAAAATTAACTTATTTATACAATGGTATTGCAAGTATACTTTTTTGCGTATATTGTTTAGATAGTACTTATAGAATAACTACAGGTAATATTTATAACTTTTTAACTATAAGGAAAATAACGGTACTAGCCATTTATGTAGCAGTTTATTTTATAGTAGTGGCATTAAGGATACTATTATTAAAAAAATATAAAAGAATAAAAAGTGTGCTAATTATTGAAATATTATTAATAACTATAGGTCTTTTTCAAAAGGATTTTATAGGTTTTCATAAATATATTAGCTTTATGAACATAGTAATGGTAGCAGTTATTTTATATTTGATTTATATTTTATATAGAGAAGAAAAAGGGAAGTTTTATTTTTCAGCAACATTTTTTATTTTAACATCAGTATATACTATTATAGTATTATTTTTGGGGATTCCTGCAATAATAACAAATTTCTATGCTGGTTTCTTTGTTTATCTTATTAATTTGATTATAAATATATCAAAGGATTTTATGAATATTGAAATAGATAATATTGAATTAGGTGAAATCGTTATAAAAGATAAATTAACAGGCCTTTATAATAGAAAAATGCTTGAAACTATTGAATATTGTAATAAAGATATATTAATATTTATTGATATAGATAAATTTAAGAATTATAACGATACATATGGGCATCAAAATGGTGATGAATTGTTAAAAGACATAGCAGTAGTTTTTATGAATAATATAAATAAAAGTGATAAAGTAATTCGTTATGGTGGAGATGAAATTATTGTATATTTCAAGGAATGTACTGAAACAGAAGCACTTGATAAAATAAAAAAAATTCAAGATAAAATTATATTGTTATGTAATGAAATAGATATATCTTATGGTATTGTGAAGTATAAAAATAATATTTTTCATACATTAACGGAAGCTGACAATATGATGTATGAAATGAAAAAAAACAAAAGGAATTGTAGATGAAAATATTAAAATTATACTAAAAATTTGGTAGAGGTATTTAAATTTTTCTGAATTTGTGATTGAATATAAATGATAGAAAATACATTAAACTAAAGATGAATACGGAGTGATATTATGAGGAAATTTAAGATATGTTATTCAAGAAATTCGTATAAAAATAAAATACGTGAAGCATATACATCATTGATGTTTATTTCTTTAATTTTGATAATAATAATTTTGGTTTTAGGAACCAATAGTTTAGTTATTCCAATGGGAGAAGAATTTGCAACAGGTATTCTTCAAAATAAAGCTAGTGAACTTGGAGAAATGATTTATAATCATAAAAATATTTTAAATACTTTGAGTAATACTAGAACATTAAGAGAAGGAGATGTAAATGAAATAGAGGAAGAGTTATCATATCAATTTCAATCATTGCAAGATAACTATGAATCCATTACATATGTAGGTGTTGCTGGAGATGTTTTTACGAATAAAGAGAATGATGAAATTATATTTACTAAGAGTTTGAATGAGATATTATATGGAAATAATGAATTTTCAATATCTTCACCTTTTAGAAAAAATAACACGGATCAATTATTAATATCAGTGGCAACTAGTGTTTACGACGAGAAAGGAAATTTAAAAGGAGCTATTGAAGTAACAACATATATAGATAATTTAATTGAACAAACAGCAGACGGAAAATTAAATAAATATATGTATTATTGGTTATTTGATTCAGAAGGAAGAGTTATTTATCACCCTGACAATAAATTGATTATGGATATGGATTATGCTAATTTAGAGAATGTTGGATATAAAGGTTTTGACAAATTTAAAGTCAAATTAAATGAGGATTCAGCAGGTGAATTAACAATAACATATCCAGATAGTAAAGAAGGAACTATGATTTATGAGGAGATTCCTAATACAAATGGGTGGATTGTTGCTGTAAGTTTATTAAACAATAGTTTTTATGAAGGTATGTTTAGGCTTCTTTTAATTACATTTTTAGTTGTATGTTTAATTTCTATAGCTATATTTATAGTTGGGAAAAGAGTTTCAAATTTCGTCGCAAAGCCTTTAACAGAAATTATGAATACTTTAGAGTCCTATAGTAAATTTGATGAAATAATTATTCCTGATAAGCTTAAAAATAAAGATGATGAAATAGGAGTATTAGCCACGACCATAGATGATATGGCTGCAAGTATTCGTATTAATATTTCTGAATTAAATCAAGAAATTACTCGTAGAGAATTAGTTGAAAATAATTTAAAAATACTTAATGATGAATTAGAAAAAAGAGTTGAGGATAGAACAATAAAATTAAAAGAAGCAAAAGAAATAGCAGAAGAAGCTAATAAAGCCAAGAGTAATTTTTTAGCTAATATGAGTCATGAGATTAGAACTCCTATGAATGCAATTATGGGCTTGAATCATTTGCTCTCAAATACAGAACTGAAACCATTTCAAAAGGATTACATAGAAAAGATTGATGATGCATCAAGAACTTTGCTTAGAATAATTAATGATATTTTAGATTTTTCTAAAATTGAAGCAGGAAAGTTAGAGCTAGAAAATATAAAATTCAATTTAGATAAGGTTATGGAAAACTTATCTAATCTGCTAGCAGTTAAGGCAAGAAATAAAAACATAGAATTGAATTTTGGAAGAGAAGAGAATGTACCGGATGCTTTAATAGGAGATCCTTTAAGAATTGAACAGATATTATCAAATCTTTTATCTAATGCTATCAAATTCACTGAAAAAGGAGAAGTTGATGTATTGGTGTCTTTATTAGAAAACAATGAAAATGATGTTAAAGTTCAATTTGAGGTTAAGGATACAGGAATAGGATTAACTGAAAAACAAATGGATAAATTATTCTCTCCTTTTACTCAGGCAGATGGTTCAACCACAAGAAAATATGGTGGTACTGGCCTAGGTCTTGCAATTAGCAAGCAACTTACTGAGATGATGAGTGGAGAAATATGGGTTGAAAGTGAGTATGGAAAAGGAACTTCATTTTATTTTACAGCTAGATTAGCTAAACAAAAGGATAAGGTTAATAGGAGCTTTACTCCATCACCTAATTTAATAGGTATAAATGTATTAGTAGTAGATCATAATTTAACATCATTAAGAATACTTACTAGAATGCTTGAATCATTTAGTTTTAATGTTACTCCTCTTAGAAAAGGAGAGGATGTGATAAAAGAACTTAAAAATAATAAATATGAACTTTTAATACTTGATTGGGATATGCCTGACCTTA
>DAOUPR010000260.1 GCA_030626065.1 Clostridium sp.
ACCCGCTAATATCATAGCTATTGTTTCCTTTTTTAGCATTCAGTTCACCATCCTTTTCTATTTAATTAAATATTTTATTGACTTAAATTATTCATACTACTATATTACAATATTTAGTAGAATCATTCAACAAAAGAGTAAAAAATTGTATGTTAATTCATTGAAATTTATTATTGCATATACAAACACATTAAATTATTTCAGGTGAATGAAAAATATTAAATATTTTATTAAACGTTTACATAAATTATAATAAAAAAATATATATCTATTTTATCATATCTAAATGATTATTTGTATCTATAAAAATTGTAAAAAGAACAATAATATAAATGAAGTGTTTTATTAACTTATACTAAAGATTGGAGTGTAGATATGAAAAGGAAATTAATTATAGTATTCGAATTGGTGATTATTAGTTCCTTAATCACAGCTTGTGTTGGGAAAAAGGTTAATATGTCTTTAAAACTGGAAAAAGGAGATAGATTTTCACTAGAAAATTTAAGTGAAGAAGAAATTGATAATAACATTAAAGAAATACTTAATTTTAATAAGTTAAAAAAAGAGATTAAATATAATTGTGAAGTGGTTGATATCGATGATAATAAAAATAGTAAAATAAATGTAAAATTCGATGAAATTTCTTTTTATTTATTAGCAAATGAAGAGAATGTCATAGAATATACTTCACAATTAGTAGGGCAACCTGATAATTCCTTATTCACATTTTTTTCTTCTTTAATAGATAAGTCTTTTGAGGTTTACATAGGAGAAAATGGAAAGGTTGATAAGATAATTGGATTAGATAAAATAATTAAAGATGGATTAGCTATGATAAATACTGAGGAAGTTGATGATTTTGAAAAACTTAAGCAAATTATTTCAGAAGAATTCGGTGGTGAAAGCATGAAATCGAAGTTGAATAGTATAAATTCATTTTATAATGGTGAAAACGTAAAAGAAGGAGATGTTTGGGAGAAAGAAAGTGATTTGAAAATAATAGTTGACCTAATGGCTAAAAATGAATATGAATTAGAAGATATTTCTGATAGTAATGCAAAAATAAAATTGAGTAGCGCTATAAAGACTAAACCTGAAAACGAACCCTTAGTAATTGGAGAAAACAATTATGCAATAGATATTGAAGGAGAACAGAAGGGATTTATAGTATTAGATAGAGATTCATCATCGATAAAGGAATATAATACAGATTATGAATTAAAGGGAATGGTTAAAATTACTTCTGAGAATCCAGAGAAGGGAGCCCAGGAAATACCTTTAGTCATAAAAGGAAAGAAAGAGATTATAATTAGAAAATAGAATATTAGTAACATATGGATGTAATATAATAGACTATTTTTATCAATTAAACTATAATTGAATTAGATTATGATTTAACATAATATACTTGAGGGGGAAAATATATGACAAAAGTTATTGAGCGTTTTTTAGAATATGTAAAACATAATACTAAGTCAGACGAAGAATCAGAAATGGTTCCATCAACTAGTATTCAGTTAGAATTTGCTAAATTTCTTCAAGAGGAATTAGAAAATGTAGGATTAAAAAATATTTCTTTAGATGATAAAGGATATCTCATGGCAGAATTACCTGCAAATACAGAGAAAGAAATACCAACAATAGGGTTTATAGCTCATATGGATACAGCACCTGATATATCTGGAGAAGGTGTTAAACCTAAAATTGTTAAGAGTTATGATGGAGAGGATATAATACTTAATGAAGAAAAAAATATAGTATTATCTCCAACAGATTTTCCAGAAATAAAAAGATACATTGGGCAAGATTTAATTACTACTGATGGGAATACTTTATTAGGAGCTGATGACAAAGCAGGAATAGCTGAAATTATTACTGCAATGGAATTTTTAATAGGTAATCCTGAAATTGAGCATGGATGTATAAAAATAGGATTTACTCCTGATGAAGAAATTGGCAGAGGTGCAGATTATTTTGATGTTGAAAAATTTGGAGCAAATTTTGCTTATACAATGGATGGCGGCGAAATTGGTGAGTTAGAATATGAAAATTTTAATGCAGCAAGAGCAGATGTTAATATAAAAGGAAGAAATGTTCATCCAGGAAGCGCTAAAAATAAGATGATAAATTCAATTTCTATAGGCAATGAGTTAATCCAGTTACTTCCCAAAGAGCAAGTTCCAGAAAAAACAGAAGGATATGAAGGTTTTTATTTATTAATAAGTTTTGAGGGAACTGTAGAAAATACAAAACTTAAATTTATAATAAGAGATCATGATAGAGAAAAATTTGAAAATAAGAAAAAATTAATGCAAGATATCGAAGCTAATTTAAATGATAAATACGGAAAAGGTACCGTTGATATTAACATAGCAGATCAGTATTATAATATGAAAGAGAAGCTAGAACCTGTAATGCACATTGTTGATGCAGCTTCTGAAGCAATGAAGATTTCAGGTGTAACTCCAATAATTCAACCTATTAGAGGAGGAACTGATGGGGCTAGACTATCTTTTATGGGGCTACCAACTCCTAATATTTTTACTGGAGGGCATAATTTTCATGGAAGATATGAATATATACCTATAAATTCTATGGAAAAAGCAGTAGAAGTAATTATAAATATAGTTAAATATTATAGTAATAAGTAGAAGTTTTTTTATTAATTAGCAATTTGCAATGTGCAATTAGCAATTTACAATTAGCAATTAATGATGATTCTCTTCGTGCCACAGAGAATCTAAAATTAATAAAAAACGTTTAAGCTCTATCAAAGCATAGAAATATGTTTTGATAGGGCTTTTTAATTATGTTTTATTTTAAAGAAATGTTGATTTATAGAGTAATGTTTGGATCAATAGTCTTTGATTATAAATAATTAGTAATTAGCGATTAGTAATTAGAAATTAGCAATTAGCAATTTGAAATTAGCAATTAAGGTAGATTTTGCTACGCAAAATCTTTGAATTATTTTAATAATAAAAGATTTTCTGACCAAAGGGAAGAAAATCAACAACAATTACAAATTGAACATTACAAATTGGTAATTGATTATAAAAATAACTTATTAATAAAATGAGTTGTTTATACATAGATATATATAAATAACAAGAAACAAAAAGAGGTAAAAATGATTAATTTTATTTGGTTTTTTTTAATAGCTGTAGGAATTGTTATTGGACTAGCTACGGGAAATGGTGAAGTAATATCAAAGTCAGTTATTAATGCTACAGAAAATTCGGTTGAATTGATAATAGGTCTTATTGGTATAATGTGTCTTTGGAGTGGAATAATGAAAATTGCTCAGAAAAGTGGGATTACAGATAAATTAGCAAAAATACTTAGTCCGATATTGAAGCTAATATTTACAGATATGCCACCTAAAGCTATGAGTAGTGTTTTATTAAATATAACTTCAAATATGTTGGGTTTGTCTAATGCAGCAACTCCTTTTGGAGTTAAAGCTATGGAAGAAATGCAAAAGGGAAATAAAGATAAAGAAAGAGCTACAAATGATATGGCGTTATTTTTAGTTTTGAATGCAGCGTGTATTCAGTTGATTCCAACATCAGTTATTTCTATGCGTGCCGCTTGTGGTTCGGAAAATCCGGGAATAATAATAATACCAGCAACATTGGCCACAGGGTTTGCAGCTATAATGGGGGTTGTTTATTGCAAAATACTACAGAGATTCTTTTAGTGTGAAATGTGAAGTGTGAAATTTGAAATGGGAAGTGTGATAAGATTTTGCGTAGCAAAATCTTTGATTTAATAAAATAAAGATTCTCGACCAAAGGGAGAGAATCAACAATAATTGTGAATTGTGCATTGTGAATTGTGAATTGTGCATTAAAAAGAGGTGTTGTCTTATGAAATACATAGTAATTTCTATTATTCCGTTGTTAATCCTGGGTATTGTTTCATATGGAATAGTAAAGGGTGTTAAAGTATATGAATGTTTTATTGAAGGGGCTAAAGAAGGGCTTGTTTTATGTTTTAATATTTATCCATACTTATTGGCTATGCTACTCGCTGTAGCTATATTTAGAGATTCTGGAGGACTTGGTTTTTTTATAAATCTAGTTAAGCCTGTAGTAGGAATTATAGGTCTTCCACCAGAAGTTGTTCCTCTAGTTATGATTAAACCTCTTTCAGGGAGTGGTGCTCAAGGGGTGTTTTTATCTATTTTAAAAGATTATGGAGCAGATAGTTATATAGGACTTGTAGCATCAATTATAATAGGGACAACTGAAACAATTTTTTATACGCTTACAGTATATTTTGGTGCTATAAATATAAAAAAAATTAGACATACATTATGGGCGGCTATGCTTGCGGATATTACTGCTGTGATAGCGGCAGTAACTATTTCAAGAATGTTTTTCTTGAAATAGACTTAATAATA
>DAOUPR010000151.1 GCA_030626065.1 Clostridium sp.
ACCAAAGATTGCAGATGCTGGTATTAGTTTAAATAATGGTATTAACTTTGCAAAGCAAACTGGTTTACAAGATCCATACATAATAATACCTACTGTAGCACTCTATGGTTTAGTTGATTTTATGACTCCATCAATAGAAGATTTTGATAATTTAGATACAAGGCTATTGACAAACGAAGCTGTAAATAAAGCTTACTGGCAATCAAAAGCAATAAATAGCACCCCGTATAAATATTTGATGATAGATTTTACTGGAATAGCTAGGGAGAGTTTCGCAAAAGAGCTTGTCATCTTAAAGGAAGAGTTTTTAGATGATAGTGATATACCAAGTGATATTAAGAGTATTATGGTAGACTATGTAAATGAAATTATAGATATCAATTTAAACTTTGATGAATCAAGTAAAGTTTTTGATAGAATGTTAAGTAATCCTAAAGAATTTATTCATTAAGATTAAACATCTTAAGTTGCTTTAATATGGATTTTGTAGAATACCAAGCATATAGCAATATAAATACAAAAAATAAGGAGATCAAGAGTTTATAGGCAGTAAGTATATCTAGAAGTAATAGTTGATTTTTTATATTTACTCTTTACAGCCTGAACTAAATTTGATATGTGTCAGGCCGTAAAGAGTAATCAAAATGAGAAAGTGTAATTTTACAACTAATCACGGTTTAGCATAATGAAGATAATGCTATATAAGTAAAAATAGCAAATATGAGTACTGGATTTATAGTAAAAAGTAAAGTATTGCTTATATGATTTTGAGAATTCAAGGAGTTAAGAGTTTTTTTGGTGTCACTTCATTTCTAAATTTGCTCATCTAGTACATTAAACTGCGGTAAAATATAGAAAATTAGACTCCTTTCTGAAATAATAGTTCTTAGAAGGTGTTATTCTATCTCAGAATCAGGGCGTCTTGGTTTTTCATTTAAGTTTACAAGTCGAGTAAAACTTTTGGAGGTAGTTATGAAAAGAAAGAATAAAATAATAATAATAATATTAGTTATTCAAGTGTTTTTATTATCTAGTTGTTCAGATAATAATGATTATCAACAATTTGCCGAAGAATTCGAGGATACTTATAATAGAATTACTATTGATATTGACTCTGATGATGCTTTAGAAACAATGAAAAATTTACAATCTTTAGAAGTTAATCAAAAGATTAAAGAATTGGAAACACTTTTGCAAAAAGTAGAGAATAATGTTCCATCTGGTAAAAATGATGAGTACAAAAGATTTGTAAAGTGGTACGAAGGATTAATTTTATTAAGAGATTCATATAAAAAAATGGACAAATTATCTGATATTGAAAAAGTAGATGTATATGGTGAAATAATTGAAATTAGATATCATAGAAAGAGTTTAAATGATTAGCTTTATTAGGAGGGATCATTATTAAAATTGTAAAAACTAAAGATTTTTTATTAATAGTGATATTGTGGACAGCGTTTATATTGCATGAAGTGCTTATAAATAATCTTCTTTTCTTTAAAGATAACTTGTATGAGATAATTGCATTTTGTACTTTTACAATAGGGTATTCGTTATTGTGGTTTTATATATTAGGTAACAAATATACTAAATTAGTTTTAGCTTCATCAATACTATTTAGCATTTGGGTAATGAGTTGGCCAATATTTGGATATAACAGATTTAATCATTTAATGACATATATAGTTATACAAGCAATAGTAGCTGCATTAGTAAACTATCTTTATCTAAGAATTAAAAAAAAGAATAATGTTTCATTTTTAAATCACTGTTTACATTCATTTTTATTAAGCATAGGACATGCAATTATGTTTACATCTATAATGTATTTAATGTAAACTAATGGCTCGCGTGAAAGACGTGAGAGCTTTACATTTATCAAGGGACCCGAATTGTTGATAATACCAAGACATGGGGACAGGCACTTTGTCTGATTTCTAAAGAATTATTCATTTATTCATAAGACAATGAGACAAATATATTGATTGACTACCAGTAAGTAGTATTGCAATAAAACCAACACTAAAACAAGGAGATAGAAAACTGAAAAGTTTCCTATCTCCTTGTTCTTATTTTGCGTATTAAGAAATTTTTCTGCAAAGCAGAAATCAAAATCCTTTAAAATCTTTTCTCCCCCAAAAAAGGAATTCTGGCAAAGCCAGAACATTTTATAGAATCTCTTTTAAGATATCAAAATTTATTAATTTTCATATAGCAGTTAAAACCCTGTTAGAGTCTTTTCCTTCAAAGCAGGAAAAACAACTCTAAAGAAATACTTAAAAATCTTTTCCCCTCCCCCTCCTAACCAACTGCACAACAGTTGTAAAAAAAGAATTTAAAATCTTCCCTTAAATCTAAAAAAAACTTAACTTTGATTTATATTTGTTATCTGAGTACAGAGAAATATCAAATGTAGAGAGTAATGATAAAGCATATTAAAATTTAATTACTTTACAGCCTTATCTTTTTTTAACAAGGTGGAAAGTGTAAATAATAGACTACATATCAATAAAATATTGCTAATACTTTAATATATAGACTGGATTAATTATCTCCCTAATTTATTCTTGTCAATAAAATTAATAATCTAGAAGTAACAAGTATGCGGCATTTTTATAGTATAAATATTTTTTTCATCAACTCGTTATACGGGAATTTAATAGATAAGCACATTTAGTTATTCAAGTACTCACAATATACACGTAGCAATTGAATACTAAGTGTTGATTTACAATTAAAAATGGGTTCTTTCCAAAGTTAGTTGAAAGATATGTCGAAATGTGACATAATACTTTTACTAACATTAGAAGGAGTGAAAATAATATGGATGAATTTATAAAATTACTTGATAGAAATCTAGACTATATTTCTCATGAAATAATTGACAATACTATATATATTGAAGTTATATCTAATAGAGAAAGTGTATCTTGTAAGTATTGTAGTACCCCATCTACTAAGGTTCATTCCCATTACAATAGAAGTTTTCAAGATTTACCTATTCAGGGTAAGAAAGTTGAAATTATACTTAAGAATAGGAAAATGTTTTGTTTAAATCCCAATTGTGAAAAAAAGACTTTTGCTGAAACATTTGATTTTCTATCATATAAAGCAAAGAAAACTAATAGATTAGAAAATCAAATAGTTAATATATCTATAAATGTAAGTTCATTAGCAGCTGAGCAAATCCTTAGAAATAGTATTGTAAATGTGGGAAAAAGTACAATTTGCAACCTTTTAAAAAAAAGAAACACAAATTACAAATAAATCATCCGTTATTAAAATTTGCATCGATGATTTTGCAATAAGAAAACGTAGTACTTATGGTACTGTTATGATAGATATTGAGAGTAGAAACATAATAGATATTGTTCAATCTAGAGATTTGGACAATGTAATAAAATGGCTAAAGACCTATCCAAACCTTCAAATTGTTGCAAGGGATGGTTCTAGGACATATGCTACTGCTATAAAAGAAGCTCACCCTAATGCAATACAAGTTAATGATAGATTTCATTTGATTAAAAACTTAACAGACTATTGTAAAAAATATATTACTAAAACAATAAGTTTTAAAGTAAAAATTGAAAGACTGTCAAATGATAAAGACAAAACTAAAAATCTGTATATTCCAAAAGATAAAATGGAGAGAATAAAACAAGCTCAAAACCTTCAGATGGAAAGATTAACACCACATCGAATAAGCAAAGCCTTAAAAATGGATATTAGAACTGTTAAAAGATATGTTGAATTAAAAATTAGTGAAGTAGACACTTTAGTTAAAAATATGGCTCAGCTACGACATGAAGAAAGTGTTAATAAAAAACAAAAAAATATAGATGAAGTTCGCCAGTTATATAAAGATGGTTATGGAATAAAGGCAATTTCAAGGGAAACTGGATTTGCACGAAAAACAGTAAAACGATATTTAGATTCAAATACTTCAGCTGTACATGGATCATATGGCACGACAAGAAATTCTATCTTATCTCCATTTCATAATATTATTGATGAATTGCTTGAAAAGGGATTTGCTTTTAAAAAGATTGAAGAAAAAATTAGAGAAAAAGGCTATAATGGCTCATCATCAACTATTAGGATGTATACTACACGAAAAAGAAGATTGATAAAAAAAGTAACAGGTTCTGTAGATTCAAATGTAGAAATAATTGAACGTAATCATTTAATAAAACTATTATATAAACCATTAGAAAAAGTAAAAGAAATTTCATTAAGACAGTTAGAAGCAGTTGTTAAAAAAAATCCTATTCTAGCTAAAATATATGACTTAGTCAAATCTTTTAAAGAAATTTTATTTAGTGATAGTCCAGATAAATTAGATGACTGGATTAGACAAGCAAAGAATTTAAATATATCTGAGATAAATAGTTTCATTAATGGAATTGTTCAAGATATAGAGGGAGTTAAAAATTCCATCAAATATGCTTATAGTAATGGTTTAGCAGAAGGTAGTGTGAATAAAATAAAAGTAATAAAAAGAATTATGTATGGTAGATGCAATTTCGAAACCTTAAGGGAAAAAGTTCTTATGCTTGAAAAAATACGAAAATTCAACTAACTTTGGAAAGAACCTAAAAATGACCCCCCATTTACAAATAAAGTTGATCCCCTAATATATATTGTATACTCTAATCACATGGAAAAAAAGTAATAAATTTACATAGTGATTAGGGGGATTAGAGGTGAAGGATTTGCATGATTGGAATGTAGTAAAAAAGCTACATAAGGAAGGGGTGTCAATAAAGGCAATAGCAAGAAACTTGAAGATGTCAAAGAATACAGTAAAAAGATTAATAAAGCTTAAAAAAGAACCCAAATATCATAGAGACTATTACCCTACTAAGATAGATGAGTATAAAGATCAAATTAGAGAATGGTATTTAAATCCTAAATATGACTTTATCGGTACTAGGATACATAGAGAGTTAAAGAAATTCGGATATACTGGTAGTATAAACCCCATATACAGATATCTCAAAACATTAAAAGAAGAAAAAAGTGAAATAAGTAAAAAAGCAACAGTTAGAATTGAAACTCCTTATGGGGATCAAGCTCAATTTGACTGGTCTCCATATAAAATAATGATAGGAGGTAAATTGACAGAAGTATATTGCTTAACAATGATACTATCTACTTCAAGAAAAAAAGCCATTGTCTTTTCAAAAACAGTAGATGGAGACTCAATTTATGAAGGGATTCAGGAACTATTTAACGATCTTGGAGGTATAACAAAAGAGATAATAATAGATAATCCTAAAACCTTAGTAATTAGTAATGAAAAAGAAAAGGAAGTTCGATACAACGAAAGTGCTTTAAGGTTATGTATGCATCTAGGAACAGAGTTAAATGCTTGTAGGCCCTATCGAGCCAGAACAAAGGGGAAAATAGAAAAGCCATATCAATACATAGAAGAGCAGTTCATAAAGGGTAATAGCTTTAAGACAATGACAGAACTTAATAAAGCTGGAAAAGAATTTATCAGACAATGGAACAAAGAAATTCATGGGACAACAAAAAGGATACCTGATGAAATGTTTTTAGAAGAGATAGAATATCTTCTTCCATTACCCTCAAGGAAATTTGTAAACACAAACTTACAGCAAAGAAAGGTAAGCTTAGACTCCCTAGTTTCTGTAGATGGAAATAAATATAGTGTTCCTGTAAAGTATGTAGACAAGCTTGTTAAGATAAGAAAAGTATATGGATATAAGCTAGAGATATATAGCGAGGAACTTGATTTAATAGCAGAACACGAGATAGTAGAAGATAAGGGGAAAAATAAAGTAGTTGAAGATCACTATAGAGATATAAAAGGATTAGTCCCTAAATCAATACCAGAAATAAAAAGGCAATTTGTATCTACTTTTGAACTTGGAATGAAGTACTTAAAAGAAACAGCTTTTATTCTTAAACAGCCCAGTTATCATGCTAGAGAATTTCTAAAACTAAAAGAACTCTATGATATAAAGGATTTAAATATAATTCTTGACTACTGCTTAAAACATAATATATATAAGATAGAAAATATAAAGGAAGTAATCAAAGAAAAGTATATAGAAATAGTTCTAAGCAATAAAGAATTAACCCCTAATGTAAGCTCAGGCTTAAATAGTATTTCTAAGAAAATGGAGCTAGAAGATTTAGTAAGGGATACATCATATTATGAGGGGGGTCAAAATTGAATGTAAAAGAAGAGATTTACATAGATAAAATGTTAAAAAAGTTTAGATTACCAGATATAAAAGCCAATTACGAAGAACAAATTAAATTAGCCATAGAAAAAAAATTAAGTTATAGAGAATTTCTAATTAACCTACTTGCAATTGAAGAACAGGGTAAAAAAGAAAGGTTAAAAGAAATAAATATAAAAGCTGCAAATTTTGAAGGCATAAAAACATTAGAGGAATTCAATTTTTCTTTTCAAAAGAGTATTAACATAGCCAAGATTAAAGAGTTAGAAACACTGAGTTTTTTAGAAAAAAAGGAAAATATAATATTGATAGGTCCTCCAGGGGTTGGGAAAAGTCATATAGCTACAGCTTTAGGAGTAAAAGCTTGTGAGCACGGAAAAAAAGTGTTGTTTACACCAGCAATAAGTTTAATAGAAGAGTTAGATAATTCATACCAAGAAAAAACACTTAAACAGATGTTTAAAAAACTATCAAGGATTGATTTGTTAATAATTGATGAGCTAGGACACCTGAAATTAAACAAAGAAAAAGAGAGCATATTTTTTCAACTTATCCGCCAAAGATACGAAAAAAGCTCCCTAATAATAACGACTAATCTCCCATTAGGATTATGGGATGAGATATTCACAAGTAAACTAGCAGCTACAGCTATCCTAGATAGGCTAGTTCATCATTGTCATATCATTAGTATACCAGGAGATAGTTACCGAGTAAAGGGTAAAATTAAGGAGGCGTAGCCTTGAGAAAAAGAGATGTAAACTTTGAAAAACTAATAGAAATATTTAATAGAGATGGAAAAGAAGCAGCAATAACCTTTGTAGAAGATACTTATGGCACTACATATGAAGTAATTCAGAGAAGAATAAAAAAAGAAACAAATTACTTTTATAATAGAAATACTAAAAAGTATGAATTCAAGGCAAAAATAGAGCCGAACTTTATGACTATAGAAGAACTCTATGAAGGTAATTCTAAATCAGTAATTCCAGCAGATAGCCATGTTCAAAAAGTTAATGAGGTTAGCCCGATAAGTGATGATTTTAAAGAGCTTATGCTTAATCTAATGAAGGATAAAATGCAGGAATTAAATAAGTATGTATATCTTGAACAAAGCACGAAGCAAGTGATAATACAATTGCAAAAGTTAGAAAGAAATGGATACAAAGTCATAATCAATTAGCTTATATAATTTCCATTTTTGCTCTAGATCTTGGGGGTCAGAATTAAACGTAAAAACCTAAAAAAAGGGGTCAATTTTACTTGACAATCTACA
>DAOUPR010000154.1 GCA_030626065.1 Clostridium sp.
ATTGTGCATTGTGCATTGTGCATTGTGCATTGTGCATTGTGCATTGTGCATTGTGCATTGTGCATTGTGCATTGAATTATAATTTATATATTTCATCTCTCTCAATTAATTCAACTTCAATTTCTTTACCATTTTTATATAGAATTTTTCCTTCATCTTTTATTTTTCCAATTTCATAAGCTTCAATACTATTTTTATTCAGATATTTTATTAGCTCTTCACCTTTATCACTACAAATCAGCATACTTCCTGATGAAATAAATTTAAGTGGGTCAATTTTAAAATAATCGCATAACTTAATAGTAATATCACTAATAGGCATTTTTTTGTACCAAACTTCAAAACCAGTTCCTGAAGCTTCTACCACTTCACAAAGAGCTCCAAGCACTCCACCTTCTGTTATATCATGCATAGAATTAACTCCAAATTTCCCAGCTAGTACCCCTTCTTTTACAACACTTAATTCTTCTTTATATTGATTAGCAATTTTAACTTCTTCTTTAGTTAAAACGCTCCCTATTTTATGAATATAATCATTCACTAAAATATATGTTCCTTCAATACAAAGTTTTTTTGTTACTATAATTGAATCGCCTTTTTTAGCTCCCTTTGTTTCTACCGCTTTACCTTTTTCTGTTTTACCTATAACCGTTGCAGAAACCACAACTTTATTAACAGCCTCAGTAACCTCTGTATGACCACCAAGTACTTCAATGTTAAGTTTAATGCATTCTCTATTAATATCATTCATAATCTTTTCAATTTCTTTTATTTCTACTGTAGGTGGCGCCAAAATTGTAACCATAATCCCCAAAGGTTCAACTCCCGCCGAAGCTAAATCATTACAATTTATATTCACAAGAATACTGCCTATATCTCCCTGTGCTGCTGTTATAGGGTCTGTAGATAAAACCAAATCATACTCTCCAAAATTAACTACTGAGCAATCTTCTCCTATTCCACTTCTAACAACTACATCTTCTTTTTTTACCCCTGTAGAATTTTTTATTATCCTATCCAATTCTTTCCATTCCAGTTTTCCCGTTATCATATATATCTCTCTTCCTTTCTTTATTCACCTTTTTGCATTTCATTTCATATTATCTTTATAAGGACTAGTTTTTGGTGGTGTAAAAATGTTAAAATATATTGGCCCATTCTTAAGAATGAACAATTTAACGGAAGATCAGATTAGAAGTCAACTATTTTACTTCGCAAAAGAATCAGTTAACTTCACTGTTCTTTATTCAAATTTAGGCATTCCTACCAACGCAAAGAAACTAAATACAAAAAATATTCCTACAATTGATATTAACATAACAGGAAAAATTTCTCCACTTGTTTGTGTTTACAAAAAGGCTTCTGCTAAACTAAAAAACAAAGACAACTCACTTGTATGGAATGAAAAAAAATTCAAAAAAGAAATTGATATTACAAGCAATGCTTTTATGAATTTATGCATTCAAGAATTAATTGATTACTATAAAACTTTCCAGAATATTGACTCTGAAAAGTATAAATATAGTAAATTCTATACAAGATTAGCAAAAGCTCAACTAGAATTTTTTGCTTCATATCTCCGAAACGACCAGGGTGTTTTTATTAACAAAAAAGATAATACCGATCCTATGACCGAAAAAATTAAACTTAAAGAAAAAGAAGAAGATTATAAATTCTCTAATCAAGCGCTATTAATGCTGGCTTTTTACAAATGTTCAACATACTTAAAAGAAGAAGAGAAAAATGAGTACTTAAACTTTTCAGAAGATATCTTAAATATGTTCACTAACTTCAAAGATGAAATTTACAAAATACCTAAAGAAGACTTACTTGATACTTGCTTATATCTAAGTTTATTTTATAATTTTTCAAAATCTGATAAAGCAGAATTACTTTGCTTAGATCTTTGTGATTACTATATGGAAAATTATAAAAGTGATGCTTCTCTAAATAAGTTAGATGTAATTAGCAAAATGTATATAATGAATACGTTACTTTATAAAAACTCAAATATTTATAGTTTCAATGAATATTCAAAAGAATTATTCCAAAAACTTTTAGATAACTACGATAAAAATAAAGCTTTAATAATCAAAGCTCCTATGGAAGAAGAATTCAAAATTTCTTCTAAAGAAATAATACTACCATATATAATTATGTTTAATGAAAAAGATGATACTGAAAAAAGTGATTATGATGTAATAGAATTATACCTTAATCAAATAGTTAAATCAGGCCTAATAACTTCATGGCCTCAAACTCCTTCTCTTGGCGACTCTGAAAGGTATAGAAATTTCGAAGAAAAATCAGATAAACTTCTAGAAGATGAATATTTTAAATTATCAGACTTGGAAACACCTTCTGAATCAGAACTCACACCATGTTTCCTAAGATATTTAACTTATAATAATTCGAAAGATAAATTCGATCAAAGCAAAGAAATATTTGATAGTAAAAGAAACTTCAATCTATTCTTTGCAATATTATTTGCCTATAATAATAAATTCATTTGATTTTTTAACTTTGTTTTATTTTTTAGCTTTGTTTTAATTTATAAGCTAGAGTTTTTGTTCTAACAATAATGTGATGTATGAAATGTGGAGTGCAAAATGAAGAAATTATCATTTATTTGGCACTCCACTCTATATTAAAAAGTATTATTTTAAAAATATATTCTCTAAATGAATATTTCCTCTTTTATTATGCCATATCCCTTCTACTGAATCATTCATTAAGATATTCTCTTCCTTGTTCATTATATTATCGTAAACTAAATCTTCTTCTATAATTTTTTTTGCATCATTAATCAGATTTACTTTATCAATATAATCTTCTTCAAAATAATACCTATTTAAAACAAAATCATAATCAGAATTTGTATATGAAAACATATTAAAATTTGAAGAACTTTTTAGTTTCAATAAATATCCTCTTGTATTATCATCTATTAAAAATAAATTCAAACATAAATCAAAATTCCCATCATTAATTTCCTTCATAAATTCAGATGAATTTGCTGTATATATAACATTAACTATAAAACCTCTGTTTTCTAATTTATTCTTTATCTCTTCACAATAATACTCATTTTTTTCTTCTTCAGTATTCACTAGTATTGAAAGTTCTTTCCCCACAAACGTATACACATCTGTTTCTTCATCTTCTGTTTTTTCACCCAAAACACTAGATTGTGAAGCAGCTTCTTTTAAATCATTATTTAAAATTTCTATAACAGCTTTTCTAATTTTAAATTCCCTCATTATTCTATCCTTATCCAAATTAAAAAACAAAGATAACTGTTCTTTAGTTGAAACTTTTTCTTGGGTTAAACCCTTTCCCTCAATGGATTTTTTTTCAGACTTCCTCTCTTCATTTCCATCAACATAATTACTATTCACCATAACATCTATAATATTAGTCTTCAGATGAGCTAAAGCATAGTTTTCATCATCTCTTGTATTTATAACAATTTTTTTTGACTCTATAGAATTCGAATCCCAATACTCTTCATTCTTCACAAGATAGATATTTTCATTCTTTATATTCTCAATTTTATATGCTCCTGAATATGATATATCTCTATAACTATTTTCCCAGTCACTCTCTTCAGATACATTACGCACTAAAAAAGCTGGCTGTGTTAAAATTCTTAGAAAATTACCATTTGCATATCCTAATTTGAATATAATTGTATCTTCATCTTCAACCTCTATGCCCACTCTATTTTCACTTATTTGTCCTTGTGAATACAACTCAGCCCCTTTTATACAAAATAATTCATCTTTGAAATTTGTATTTTCTGATTTAAGAAACTCTAAAAAAAATTCCTTAATATCATTTGCTGAAATATCATCTCCATTACTCCATTTAATATTATCTTTTAATTCAAAGGAGTATTCATATTGTTCTTGATCATAATACCAACTCTTGGCCAAAGCTCCCTTAATTTCACCATACTGATTTTCATATAATAATCCACTAAATAGAATCATCATAAAATTCTCTTCTTCTATACTAAAATCTTCACTTACACTGAGTTTTTCAGGAATATATTGATAACTTATTATAGGATAATCTCTCTTTACTATATTATTCTCTTTTTTTACTACACATCCATTAAAAAAAAACATCAAATTTATAACAATTAATATTCTTACTATTCTTCTTATCAAATTTATCAACCATCCATTTTATTTATAATTAATTAGCAATTTGCAATTATTAAGATTATTGACAAATATTTATAATTATAAACAACAAAAACCGCCAAACTAATTGGCGGTTTTCATTGTTTACTTTATCATTTCAATAAATTCTTCTTCTGAAATAATCTTTATCCCCAAATCTACTGCTTTATCATATTTAGAACCTGGGTCTTTACCTACTATAACATAATCAGTTTTTTTACTAACGCTACTAGATACTTTTGATCCTAGAGCCATTAATTTATCTTTTATTTCTTTCCTAGAAAAACTTTGAAGAGACCCAGTTACTACTACTGTCTTTTCATTAAATACATTTTCTATTACAACAGCTTCTTCATAATGAGGTGTTACTCCTATTTCAAGAAGTTCATTAACAATTTTTTTCATTTTATCTTCACTAAAGAAATCAACAATATTTTTTGCAACTATATCCCCAACATCATTTATATCTACTAATTCTTCATACTCTGCTTCCATTAACTTTTCTAATGACTTAAATCTTGCTACTAAATCAATAGCTGTTTTCTTTCCTACATTGGGAATTCCTAAAGAATATATAAAAGAAGGTAGATCTGGATTTTTACTTTTTTCAATAGCCTTCAATAAATTCTCAGCTTTTTTCTCACCAAAACGATCTAATTCTAACAATTCTTCTTTTTTTATTCTATACAGATCAGAAATCGATTTAATTTGCAAACTCTCAAATAACTGCCCTGCTGTTTTTTCACTAAATCCTGCAATGTTCATTGCTTCTCTACTTGCAAAGTGCACTATAGATTTAACAAGTTGTGGTTTACAGGATAAAGTGTTTTCACAATATAAATGTACTCCATTTTGAAATATATGAGTTCCACAATCCGGACATATTTCTGGTGGAATTATCTCGTGCTCCTCATCAGTCCTTGAAGCAACTCCTAATATTTCAGGAATTACATCATTAGACCTTCTTACGATTACATTACTACCTAATTTTACACCTTTTCTATTAATATCATCCATATTATTCAAGGTAGCTCTCTTTACTGTAACACCACCAATATCAACTGGTTCTAAGATAGCAGTAGGAGTAACTCTTCCACTTCTTCCTACATTCCATTCTACATCTAATAACTTAGTAGTGACCTCTTTTGCTTCAAATTTATAAGCTAGTGCCCATTTAGGAAACTTTACAGTATATCCAATCAACTCTCTTGTTCTCATATCATCAATTGCAAAAACAATTCCATCTATTTCGTAATTCAAATCATCTCTTACATTGTTTATAAATTCAATCTCTTTCTCAATTTCTTCTATAGTTGAACATATTTTAATGTAATCATCCATAGGAAATCCATTATCCTTTATAAACTTAAGCATCTCTTGATAAGATTTAAACTGTTCGCCTTCTTTATATCCAACATCATAAAAAAATGCAGACAGATTCCTTTTTGCTGTTTCTTTTACATTTAAATTTCTAAGAGCACCTGCCGCTCCATTTCTAAGATTTTTCAAAGGGACCTTTGCTTCTTTATTATATTTTTCAAATGCTTGCTTGGTCATAATTGCTTCGCCATGTATTTCAAATACATCTTCTGTTTTTATTTTTAGTGGAATTGTTTTTATAGTTTTAACTTGTGCAGTAATATCTTCTCCTATCACTCCAGTTCCACGAGTTGCTCCTTTTATTAAAACTCCATTGTCATCATAAGTGCAGTTCACTGTAAGACCATCGAATTTTTTAGTTACTACATACTTTAAAGGCGGAAGTTTCTCTTCATTAACGGCATTATATTCACTAATAGCTTTTTCATTTTTATTATGCCAATCTATAACTTCTCCTAATGTCTGTGCTTTTCCTAAACTCCAAAGTCTATTCTTATGTGTGTATTTAGTGAATTCTGATAAAATCCTATCACCAACCCTTTGTGTTGGTGAATATGGAAGTAAAATACCTGATTCCTTTTCTAAAATCACTAATTCATCATATTTTTGGTCATATTCCTTATCTGACAAAGAGGGATCATCCAAAGTGTAATATTCATAAGCAAGTTTATTCAACTCTTCTACAAGTTCCTCTATTTTAAGTCTTTTATCTATCATCTTATCACCAAGCCCTTTATAATATTTCTAATGGAGCTTTACTTAACATGAAATTTTTTATGCCCATATTTTCAAACGCTATAGTTACCTTTTTATCATTTCCCACATCTTTTAATGTTACCACAGTCCCCGTCCCAAAATTGGCATGTTTCACTTTCGTACCAATAGAAACATCACCTTTACTTACTTGATTGTTTATACTTTTAACTTTAGGTTTTGATTGGTTAACTTGCAATGTATGAATACTTGTTTTTTTCATTGCATACTTTCCTTCATCAAAACTTGTTTTCATACTATTATTTTTAGGTCTTTCAATTTTTATCTCTTCTTTCAAATCTTCTGAAATTTCACTTAAGAAATCTGATTGAGCATAAAATTGTGTTCTACCAAAGACCATTCTTTTTTCTGCTGATGTCATATATAACTTTTCTTTAGCTCTAGTTATTCCTACATAGCATAACCTTCTTGCTTCTTCCATTTCATCTGCATCGTCCTTTGTTCTATTTCCTGGGAAAATACCATTTTCCATTCCTACCATAAATACTATAGGAAATTCTAGACCCTTTGCACTATGAATTGTCATTAAAACAGCTGTATCAGCATCTTCATCGTGATTATCAACATCTGAAACCAAAGTTGCTTGTTCAAGAAATGCTGATAACGTCTTATCTTCAGAATTATTTTCAAACTCTACCGCTGCTGAAATTAATTCTTTAATATTTTCTATCCTAGTTAAGTCTTCTATATCTTTAGAAAACTTATACATCTCAATATATCCAGTTGTATCAATTATTTCTTGAATTAATTTTGAAATAGGTATTGTTTCTTTTCTTCTCATAAAACTATTCATTAAACCCATAAATTTATTAATTGAATTAAATGCTTTTTTAGAAATATTAGGTATATTATCAATATCTAATGTCGCACTATATAAACATTCATCCATATAATTTGCATACTCACTTATTCTTTCTATAGTAGCATTTCCTATACCTCTTTTAGGAAGGTTTATAATC
>DAOUPR010000137.1 GCA_030626065.1 Clostridium sp.
ATGAGAGGAGCATACACAGTATTTTGGGAAAAAGGATACACAGTTGATTTTGTTACTCCAGAACATATAATTAATGGATATGCAAATGATTATAAAGTTATCTTTGCACCAATGATGGCTGTAATTGATGAAACTTTAAGTCTTGGTCTAGAAAAATATGTTCATCAAGGTGGTATTTTTATAGGCGGACCAAGATGTGGAATGCTTGGTGAAAATGGTTGGTATAATCATCAAGTACCATGCTTTGGATTGAGTGATGTATTTGGAGTTAAGATATCTGAAACATATACTAAGTCAAACACAAATGTAACTTACAAAAGCAAAAATTATTCAGGGTATTGGCATAAAGAGGTTCTGAATATTACTGGACCCAATACAGAAGTATTAGCAAGATTTTACGATGATTCACCTGCAGTTACAATAAATTCTTTCGGTAAAGGCTATGGACTATTCTTTGCAACACATGCAGAGGTAGCTTACTTAAAAGATGAGTCCTATTTGCTTTGGGATATTATTGATGAAGTATTATTGAGTAAGGGTGTAGAACCTACAATAACACTTGATTATACAAACAAAAAAGTAAAAGAAATAGACGGACATTATTTAGAGAGTGAAGATAATGGTTATTTATTCATAACAAATTATGAATCTAAAAATCATTCAGGTTTCTTTGTGAATGGTAAAAAAACTGTGAGAATTGCACTCGATATAGACAAGCAGTATGTTAATGCAGTTGATATGGTTACAGGAAAAGAGTATAAATTACTCAATGAAAATGGGAAATTGAAATTGAAGGTAGATATAACTAAAAATGAGGTATTGCTGCTTAAATTAAATTAGTAATGCTATAAATTTATAATAAAAGTTGCAGATGATTTTCTTACTTACGTGAGAAAATCATCTGTGAACTGTGAACTGTGAACTGTGAACTGTGAACTGTGAACTGTACCGAATCTAGGAGGATTATGATATGAAAAATATTAAAGATGTAGAATGCTTTTTGTTAGATATGGATGGAACTTTTTATTTGGGAGATAAATTAATTGATGGTTCTTTAGCATTTCTTGATACACTTAAGAAGCAGAATAAGGAATTCATTTTCCTTACAAATAATTCTTCTAAAAATAGATATGCATATCAGAAAAAGCTTGCAATAATGGGCTGTGAGGTTGAACCACAAAGAGTTTTTTCTTCAGGTGAGGCAACAACAATATATTTAAGAAGTAGAAAGCAAGGGGCTAAAATATTCTTGCTAGGGACTCCTTTATTAGAAGAAGAGTTTAGTAAAGCAGGTTTTGAATTAATAAAAGATAGAAAGACCAAGCCTGATTTTGTAGTATTAGGATTTGATACAACATTAACCTATGAAAAACTATGGATTGCATGTGATTTAATAAGAGATGGTGTAGAGTACATTGCGACACACCCTGACTTTAATTGCCCACTTGAAGATGATAAGTTTATGCCAGATACAGGAGCTATGATTGAATTGATTTATGCTTCTACGGGTAAAAGACCGTATGTAGTTGGAAAACCTAATAAGACTATAATAGAATCTTTATGTGCTAAATACGGATATGATAAATCAAAAGTGGCTATGGTTGGTGATAGATTATATACAGATATTAAAACTGGCGAAAATGCTGGAATTACATCAATTTTAGTTTTGTCAGGTGAAACAAATTTAGAAGATTACGAGGAATCTGAAATAAATGCTGATTTTGTATTTGAATCTTTAAAAAATATTGATGAAGAATTGAATAAATAGGTGAATTGAATTTTAGACAAAGTTTGATAATAAAGTGAGGGACAAGATAATGATTAATTTTGGATTTTATTTAAGTACAAATATTGAGTTTGGAGTTGGAAAAATTCAAGGGTTAGGCAGATATATTAAAGAGCTTAATTATAAAAGTGTATTAGTTGTTACTGAAAAAAATCTAATTAATATTGGGTTAGTTGAATCAGTAATAAAACAATTAGAAGAGGATAATATAAAATATAGAATTTATGATAAGGTAGAACCAAATCCTGAGATTAGAATAATTGATGATGGAGCTAGTTTTTTTAAAGAGCAACCTTGTGATTTAGTAATTGGATTTGGTGGAGGAAGCAGCATAGACACAGCTAAAGGTATCGCAGTTATGGGTATTAACGATGGTAGTGTTTATGATTATTTAGATGGAAGAGGCAATGAAAAGAAGATTATTGATAAGGCTTTACCTTTGATTGCCATTCCAACTACATCAGGAACAGGTTCTGAAGTGTCTATGTATTCTGTTATTACAGATGAAAAAACTAGAATTAAAGATTCACTTACAAGTATAAATATTTATCCTAAAGTTGCTATTGTGGATCCTGAAATAACTATGAAATTACCAGCAAAAATAACTGCTTTTACTGGTTTGGATGTATTAGGACATGCACTTGAGGCATATACATCGTCTATAAATAATGCACTTACTGATGTATGGGCATTAGAAGCAATAAAAATAGTATTTGAAAATCTTCCAGAGGCAGTACAAAAGAGTACAATAGAATCAAGAGAGAAGATGGCCTTTGCATCTGTTATGGCAGGTTCTGCTATGAGTCATTGTGGTGCAACAATTCCTCATGGACTTGGATGCCCATTATCAGGACATTGTAATCTACCTCATGGATTAACTGTTGGAGTTTTACAAATTCCAATGATTGAATACAATAAAGAAGCTTTAAAAGAAGAGTTTTATAATGTAGTAAAATATGTTGATCCAAAAGTGAATATTTTAAAAGAGGAAGCAGCGGATAAATTAATAGAATTAATTAAGAAGCTGTTTGGAGATATAAATGTAGAACTTAAATTGGATGGAAGTTCAATAGATGATATGAAGATAGGCGAAATGATAAAGGATGCAGCAATTCATGGATGTACGGGATTGAATGCTGTAGAATTAACAAACGAAAATATTAAGGATATTTATACTAGTGTAATTTCATAAGAACCTTAAATAATATTTATATGATAAAAGAGAAGGGAAACCTTCTCTTTTATTTTTAGTTATGCTTAAAATAATGTCGACATTTATATGATTATTTAAATATTTTGTTTAATGTTAAATGTATTTTAATTAAGTATTCTGTAAAATATGAATAATTAATGATATAATTATATTAGAGATTAAAATGTAATATTATAGGGAAATAAGTAATGTTTTATAAAAGTGAGGATGGATATTAAAATGAAAAAAATACTAAAATGGCCTATTATGATTTTACTATTTGTTTTATCATTAAAAATTATATCAATTAGTGCTCGTCCTTCATTTGTTTATGCAAAAGACCAAAAGAGAGTTCTTGTATTAAATTCCTATAGTGTAAGTTATCCAACTACATTAAGTCAAATAGATGGGATAAAATCAGTTTTAAAGTCAACTGATATTGTTATTGATGTAGAATTTTTAGATAGTAAAAGGTTGAATAATGAAGAAAATCTTCAAAATTTTTACGAATCGCTAAAATATAAAATGGATTGTTTTGAAAAGTATGATGTTATTATTGTATGTGATGATAATGCATTATTGTTTGCAGTAAATCATCAGGAGGATTTGTTTAATAATATACCGATAGTGTTTCTCGGAGTGAATAATGTGGATTTGGCAAAGGAAGCAAGTAAAGATGAATATATAACAGGTGTAGTTGAAGCAATCTCAATAAAAGAAACTGTTGAAACGGCTCTATCGGTAAACAAAAAAGCAAAATCATTATATATAATTGCAGATTCTACAAGAACAAGTGAAGGAAATTTAAAATCTTTTTATGAAGTTGTATCTCAAATTAAACCCGAACTTGAAAATATAAGTGTTGAAGAAATTAATTTAAAAAACTATACATATCTAGAGTTTGCAGAAAAACTTGGTACCATAGATAAAAATGATATTGTGTTATTATTATCAGCTTTAATTGATGAGAACATGCAAACATATGATTTTTATAAATCGTTAGATTTAATAAATGAAAATTGTGCAGCACCTATTTTTCATTTATGGGAACACGGTATAGGACAAGGTGCATTAGGTGGTAAAGTTATAAGTCATTATGAACAAGGTAGGCAAGCTGCTACAATGGTACAAGCTGTTTTGGGCGGAGAGAAAATTGGAAATATTGAATTAATAGAAAATAGTCCTAATGTTTTCATATTTGATTACAATGAAATGAACAAACACAGTATAATAAAATCTGATTTTCCGGCTGGAAGTGTAATTATAAATGAACAGCTATCGTTTTATGAAAAAAATAGAATTTTGGTATTGGGAACTGTAGCTGTTTTGATAATATTGATATCAGTAATAATATTATTGATTATTAATATTATCAATAGAAAAAAATTTGAATGTGAGCTGAAAGAGAAGAATTTTGAACTTTTAAATTCAAGGAAAGAAATTGAAGAGTCTAGAATAAAATTAAAATATCAATATGATAGATTATATCAATATGCGTATTTTGATGAACTAACGGGTCTTCCCAATAAAGCTAACTTGTATGAGAAGATAGGTAAATTAATAGATGTTGAGAATTGTAGAAATAATAATTTTACTATTTTGTTTGTAGGGTTAGATAATTTTAAAATTATAAATGATACTTTTGGACATTCTGTAGGAGATGAAATAATTAAAATTATTAGCACTAGATTACAAAATTTAACTATTGAAAATAAATTTGTTTCAAGATTGGCTGGTGACGAATTTATTATATTAATTGAAAATTGTAATGACACACTTAAAATAAAAGAAGAAGTGAATAAAATACATGATTCTTTCAAAAAATCAATCAAATCTAAAGGAAATAAATTTTATGTATCTGCTAGTACAGGTGTTTCTTTATATCCACAAGATGGTATTACAATTAGTGATCTCTTGAAAAATGCGGATGCTGCAATGTATAAAGCTAAAATTAACGGGAAAAATGGAAATCAATTCTATAGAAAATCAATAAATGAAGATTTAAATAGAAAATTAGTAATTCAAAATGGACTTCATAATGCATTAGAGAATAATGAATTTAAACTAGTATTCCAACCGCAAGTGGATATAAAAACAGGACGAATAATAGGATATGAAGCATTAATAAGATGGTATAATCCAGAATGTGGTTTTGTCTCGCCAAATGAGTTTATTCCTATTGCAGAAGAAAACGGGTTGATTATTGATATCGGACAGTGGGTATTGGAAGAATCATGTTTATTTACTAATAAAATTAACAAAATGATCGATGACAATATAGTTGTTTCAGTAAATATATCTTCAAAACAATTGATGCAGGATAATTTTGTATTAATAGTACAGGAAACTTTGGCTAAATATAATGTTAAGGCAGAATTAATAACATTGGAAATTACGGAAACTAGTTTAATAGAGAATTTTAAAGATAATGCAAGAAAGCTTAGAGATTTAAAAAACAAGGGTTTTAAAATTGCCCTCGATGATTTTGGAACAGGGTACTCTTCTCTCTATTATTTAAGTAAATTGAAAATTGATACATTGAAGATAGATAAATCATTTATAGATGATTTATTAATTAAGGGTAAGATGAATTTAACAAAAGCTATAATTCTAATAGCTCATAGTTTGGGATTGCATGTAGTTGCTGAAGGTGTAGAAGAACATAAACAACTTAAAATGTTAAATAGATATCGCTGTGATTTTGTACAAGGCTATATTTTTAGTAAGCCAATTGATGTAGACGAAGCACTAGAATTAGTTAACAAAGAATATCTATAATATAATCAATTTTGAAAGAGGAAAAGTAAGTGAAAGAAACGGATATGTATTTACCTGTAAAAGAACTTTTTGAGAATTTGGGATATAAAGTTAATAGTGAAGTAAATAGTATGGATATAACGGCTGTAAAAGATGAAGAGTTAGTTATTATTGAAATGAAAACTGTGTATAATGTAAAACTTCTCATACAAGCGGCAAAAGGACAAAGATTATCTTCTGAAGTTTATGTAGCTATACCGAGGCCAAAACATAAAAAAAACAGTTTAAAGGATATTAAAGATAAAGAATATTTATTAAGAAGATTAGAAATAGGTCTTATTTATGTGGCAATGGATACACAAAAGCCTTATGCTCAAATAGTCTTTACACCTAAGCCTTTTGATAGAAAGAAAAGTGTTTCTAGGAGTAAGAGTAAAAAGAAAATTGTTATGAAAGAGATTAATGAAAGGCATGGGGATTATAATGTTGGCGGAAGTTCGGGTAAAAAACTAGTAACTGCTTATAGGGAAAAAGCATTATTTATTGCAGGGCTTTTAAAAAAACAAAATGAATTGACAGTACGAGAAATTAGAGAAGCAGGAGCAGGAGAGAAGGCTTTGTCAATTTTGAATAATAATCATTATAACTGGTTTGAAAGGGTAAGCAGAGGAAAATATAAATTAAGTGAATTAGGAATAAAAGAAATAGAAGAATATAGCGAAATAATAGAGTTGTTGCTAGAAGAAATAGAGACTTAATAACAAGAAAATCACAAAAAATAGGCTGTACCAAATAACATTTGGTACAGCCTTAAACTGTGAACTATGAACTGTGAACTATTTCATTAAGGGACGTTTCAATTATATTATGTACTTTGTCGCTTAAGTTCTTTTTTTCTTCAGTATTTAAATTATCTGTATATATTGGTTTGTGGACAACCATTGTAGTTGAATTTCCTGTTACATTATTTCCAACTTCTAAAACGTTATAGGTTCCATCAACTGTTATTGGAACAATTGGTACATTAGCTTTTAGTGCAAGTTTCATGCTACCTCTCTTGAAGGGTCCCATTTCAGATTTTAAACTTCTTGTGCCTTCTGGGAAAATTATCATAGAGTAACCATTTTTTAAGTTATCTATACCTTGATTAATAGCTTTAACGCCTTCTCTTATATTGCTTCTGTCAATAAAAACAGAATGGATATTATCAAACCAATTTCTTAATACAGGTATACTGCGGGCTTCTTTTTTTACGATAAAGCCTGCTTGTTTGTTGATATTTGCATAGATTAAGAATCCATCAAAAATTGCTTGGTGATTAGATATAAAAACACAAGGTCCATCTGGTATATTTTCTAATCCAATTACATTAGTTTTTGTTTTTGTTTTTTTGAGTATGAAAGCGCATGCATTTTTAGCTTTATCAAAAATATACTCTTCAGCTAATTTTGGGGATTTTTTTAATGTGAAGAAGATTTTAGTTTTCATTATAATAGTTTGAATTAATACAAAAAATGCAAAGTAGGTATACCATAAATTTTTAATCATTTAATTTCTCCTTTAAATTTAGCGTTATAATTTATATTATATATTATTTTTATTCAAGAATACAAATAATAAAAAAAATACTTTTACAGATTTTCTATTGACACATGTTGATTTAAGTTTAAAATTATAGTATCACGTGCTATAAAGGAGAAAAAAATGATTGAATTAGGAAAAATACAAAAATTAGTAGTTATTAGAGAAGTATCTATTGGAGTATACCTTAATACTGAGGAAGACCCCAGTGAAGATGCGGTGTTATTACCCCGTAGACAAGTTCCTGAGGATATAGAAGTAGGTGACGAAATTCAGGTATTCATTTATAGGGACTCTGAGGATCGTTTAGTTGCAAGTACAAGAACACCTTATATAACTTTAGGAGAATTTGCACTACTAAAAGTTATAGAAATAACAGAGATTGGAGCTTTTTTGGATTGGGGATTAGAAAAAGATTTATTGTTACCTTACAAAGAACAAATTTTAACAGTTAAAGAAAGAGAAGAATACTTAGTATCTCTATATATAGATAAAACTGATAGGTTATGTGCTACCATGCGTATTCATAGCCTTTTATCTGAAAATTCTCCATATAAAGTTGATGATAGAGTAGAAGGAACAGTATACAGTCTTAAAGAGGGGCTTGGAGCGTTTGTAGCAGTAGACAATAAGTATGATGGGTTGATTCCTTCAAGAGAAGTATTTG
>DAOUPR010000206.1 GCA_030626065.1 Clostridium sp.
CGTTTTAACAGCACCTACCATAGTACCTCCCCAAAATCCTCCAAACACTACATATATAACAAGAAGAGCAACAACTATGAATGCAGTTTTTATTGTATTCATTCCAAAAGTTGCAGTAAACAATGCCATACAAGCAATTATTTGACCATTTATATGTATAAACATACCTAAAGATAATAAAACACTTGAGGCAGTTCTTGTATTTTTACCATAAGTATTTCCGATAATCTGAGGTATTGTTTCATTAGTTTTTTTATCTACCTGCTTTGAGTAAATTAACCCTAGTACTATACTTGCTATTGAAAGTCCCACAATAAACCATATAGCAGCAAATCCACGTTTATATGCCATCTGTGCAGTACCAACTGTAGATGCGCCACCAATTATAGAGCCCATAAGCATGCTAGTAACTCCAACTACTCCTAATTTGTTTCCTGCTGCAATAAAGTCTTTTGAATTCTTAACCTTATTTTTTCCTAAATACCCAGCTATTCCTGTAATAATTAAAGTAACGGCAGCACTTATTATTAAAATCATTCCCTCATCTCCCTATATCATTAACCTTTTGTTTTTATTGATTATAAATTACAGTTTATATTTTAATAGCATTGGCAGTAAAATATAGTAACTTATTTTATTCTTTAATTATACACCTTACATAAGAATTTAAAAGGTTAAATTTTTATTATATATAATAAGGTAAGGCTTCATGAATTTACATGAGTGAATTCGTTTATCTGAAGCTAAACATCGATGCTTAGTAGGAGATTCTACTCATACCTAAGTAGTGAAAGTTGAAACACCCACTTATATAAGTGAGTGTCTATTGATTTTAAATAAAAAAAATAATGAAATTCGAGAAAGTATAGTCTATATGCTTGCTAATCAAACTAGTTTAAATGAAAGAGTAATTGCTGACATAACAGGAATAGCTAGGGGTACAGTATCTAGATTAAAAAAGAAAGTTAATAAGTGAGCAAAAAAGTACCGTCCCTAAATTCTTAGTGTTTATGTAATACAAATTTTTCTAAAACATAATTAACACCTTCTTCATCATTTGAATATGTTACAAAATCAGCTACTTCTTTTAGATAGTCAGGAGCATTTCCCATAGCAACTCCTAAACCTGCATATTGTATCATATCCATATCGTTAAAGTTATCACCTATTGATATAATTTCTTCTTTTTTAATATTAAATTTTTCAGCTAAGAACTTAAGCGCATTTTTTTTATTGGAATCCTTGTGAACAATTTCAACAAAATGAGGTAATGAGAAGTAAAAGTTAAGTTTATCTTTATAAATTTCATATAATTTACGAGCATGATAGTCTAAATTATATCTGTTTCTACTGCTAATTAATATTTTTATAACTAAATCCTTTAAGATTGTATTTATATCTCCTACAATTTGTGGTTCTGCTTTATCCATATGTTGATGGATGTGTAGATTCGTGTTATCTTCAATTAAGATTTCATCATTTTTATAAATGCTTAAGGATAATTCGTTATTATGACAGTACTGTATAACTTCTTTACAGTATGTACTTGAAATTGTTTTTTTATAATACTCTTTACCAGTTTTTGCACACTTTATAAGTGCACCATTACAGGTGATTAAAGGTACATCTAATTGAAGCATGTTTGCAAAAGGAAGAGCTGCAAGATACATTCTACCTGTAGAAAGTGTGATTATAACTTTTTTTTCTATGACATTTCTTGTTGTTTCTATAGTTTTTTTGGATATCTCTAGGTTAGGAGTAAGAAGAGTTCCATCCATATCTATTGCAATAAGCTTATAACTCATAAAACTATCTCCTTAATTCATTTATTAGGTGAATAACTTCTTCATCTGTAGTTTGATCGAAATTCTCATAGTGAAAACCTACCGCATAAAACTCATCAGGTATTAATAGACATATAACTTCGTCTACAACTGTTTCTAAATAAACAACTGTATCATTTGGTGCTACTGGTACAGCTAAAATAGTTTTTTTTGCACCGTGTTTTTTTATTGATTTTATTGCAGCAAGTATTGTAAAACCAGTAGCAATGCCATCATCAACAATTATTACTGTTTTATCTTTAATTTCAGGGGAATTTTCATTTCCTTTGTATTTTTTTAACCTTCTTTTGATTTCTTTTGTTTGCTCGTATACTTCTTTTTCTATGTATTCTTGAGTTATATTTAGCATATCTATATACTTTTCATTTAAGAAATATGTTCCATCTGAAGTTACTGCACCTATAGCTACCTCTTTATTGTTAGGTGAACCGATTTTTTTTGGAATAATTAAATCCCATTGAAATTTATATTTTTTGATTGTTTCATATGCTGTTACGATACCTCCTCTTGGGACAGCAAGAATGATAGGATTATCATCTTTAAATTTTTTAAGTTCTAGTGCAAGCTTATTTCCTGCATCTTTCCTATCTATAAACATAATATCCACCTCTTTTAGTATACATAGATTGATTAATATTGGTTATTTACATATTTAGTTTTAGTTGGAATCATAGAATTATTCAAATATAAATAAATTGCTTAAGTGTTTTGATTTTAATTATAAATTTATAGCTGTTTTTACAGTGACAGGGGACGGTTTGAAATCACTGAAAGGTCATTCTTTTTTGAATTTTAAGCACTCAATACCACATTTTTACTAGGCTGTCTTATCAAAAAAGGTACTTTTTCAGCAGTCTCGAACTGTCCCCTGTCACCTGCTCAAATAAATAACTGTATATTAGATTCTATAGCATCCTTTAAATAACCTTTTGCGTCTACTACCTCCACTTCAGGAATCAACTCATCTTTTTTAAAACCCATTACATCCATAGATAGTTTACATCCATAGAATTTCACCCCCTTTTTCCTTGCTCCTTTTAAAAAGGCTTCTAAGGGTGGGGCATCGTCGTCCTTCATCATTGTTTTTAAGAGAACTTTGCCAAGTCCACTGAAATTCATTCTTGATAGAGGCAAATCTTCTGGCCCCTTAGGTGTAACCATAGCAAAGATTTTTTCATAGTTAGTTTTATCTTGTGCGGCCATTTTTTCTGGATCTCTCAAAAGAAAAAGACCCCAAAAACCAAAAAATATACTAACATCCATACCTAATTCCATTGCTGAATTTGCTAGAATTAATGCAGCTAAAGCCTTATCATAATCTCCACTGAATAATATCATATTCATTTTTTTATCCAACTTAGTCACTCCTATTCATTAGTAAATTTTAAATTATTTTGTCCGAAACATATTAAAATATGTAGTGATGACCTAAATAACATAAACTCAACCTTAATCCATTAGGCAATTGTCCTAATTTGCACTTTAAATAGTTTTTCTCAATTTATCTGAAGAATCCAGTTTATTTCTCATATTTATTTAGAAAGTATTTCTTGTTTTTTACTATATTATTAAGAGTGTTTATAAGCACATCTATTTCGCGTTGATTATTATACATACCAAAACTTATTCTAACCATTCCTGGATGTGATAAGTTAGGATTTGCAATACGTCTTTCTATTACTTCTTTACTAACCTTTAAAAGCTTATGTAAATATGGATGAGCACAAAAGCATCCATTTCTTACTGCAATACCAGCTTCATAGGAAAGTATGTTTGCTAATGTTTCATGATGTATATCATTTATATTAATAGTGATGATTCCTACTCTGTCATCATAATCCTCTGTATCCCCGTATAATTCAATGTCTGGAACAGATTTTAATTTCTCAATAGCATATTTCGTTAATTCTTTTTCATACTTATGGATATTTTCTACTCCAATCATTTTTAAAGTTTTTATAGCTGCTGATAAAGCTACTACACCAATTATATTTGGAGAACCAGCTTCTTCTTTATGGGGAGGATGGGCCCATTTTACATATTCATGGGTAACTATATCAACAGTACCTCCACCGGCATAATTTGGAGCTCCCATTTCAAAGGATGAGCTAGGCCCAATTAAGACACCTATACCAAATGGAGCATACATTTTGTGGGCAGAAAATACCATATAATCAATATGTTGTAAAGAGTTTGAGGGTTTAATATTTATGGGAGTATGAGCTGCTAATTGAGCACCATCTACTAATATCTCTGAATTATACTTATGAGCTAATTCGGCAATTCTATAAATAGGATTGATATATCCTGTTACATTAGAAGCGCCTGTTACAGCTACAAGTCTTACTTTATTAGCATATTTTCTCAACTTGGATTCCAAATCTTGTAAAGATAAACGCCCTTTTTCATCAATATCTATATAATTTACTTTAAATCTATTTCTCCAAGGTAAATCATTGGAATGATGCTCCATATTAGTTGAAAGAATTACATCCCTGCCATTTCTTTTGTCTAATCTGTATGAGAGTTTATTTATGGCTTCAGTAGTGTTTTTAACGAAAATAACAATGTCATTTTTTAAATCAGCACCTATAAAATTAGCAATAACTTCTCTAGATTTTTCATACATGAAAGAAGAACATCTGGATTTATATCCTGTACCTCTATGGATGGATGAATACATTGGTAAGAAGCCAAGCACTTCATACATAACATTTTTAAGAGGTGGTGTTGTAGCTGCATTATCAAAATTTATTTCTGTAACATATTTGCCGTTTGTAAGGGGAATTTTTATATTTACACCATGTACATATGACCTTAAATGTGAGTATCTGTTACGAGACATCTTATTCACCTTCCGATTATTAAAATTATAGACTTACAATAAGAAAAAAAGGAAACCATATATAGTTAAATTTATTCATTATAATAATAAATATGAAAGAATTCAATAATTGAATAAAAGTAAAAGGGGTCAGGGTTGAAAAGTTGAAATATATACTTATATATACTTAATTTAACTGAAATAAACATTTCAAGCCCGACTTCTTTCTGTTAAGCTGACTGATTTCTACACTGAGAATAGAAGTATTGTTCTAGATGAGAAAATAGCTAAATTTTGACAAGGTAACAGGGGACGTTCCTATTTATGACAAAGGGACGTTTCGTTTGACATATAGCCAATTTGATGATAGACTAAATTTGTGTATTACATATGGAAAGACAAAAGAGAAAAAAGAAAAAAGAAAAAGAAGTGAGACAGGAATCTATCACTAAAGTTAAAAGGGATAGAGGGCGACGATTAAATAGAGTATTAGGTATAGTAGGGTAAATAATTGAAAAACAATAAAACATGACTAACGAAACGTCCGTGCGACATTTGAGACTATCTTTAGTAAGTGTTCTGATTAATGCTTTTGTTATAACACTATTTAACTACGAACTTTGGGAACCTCTTTAAAGGTTCTTACAAAAATGTTATTATATCAACACTATTATTAAACAGAGCCTAATTTTTAAATTTTGAAAACGATATCAATAAAAGTTTAAAAATGATTATTGAATTCAAAATTTTATTTTACAATTTTTTACTTCAAAAACCAGTAAGGAGGACTCAAAATGAATGACTATAAACATGTACTTGACAAGCTAGACTCAGAAGGGTTAATTAAATTTACTTCTGACATAGTGAAAATTGATAGCGTTTTCGACCCCGAAGTTGAAGGCGCAAATGAATCTAAGGTAACTGAATATGTAGAAAAGTTTTTAAAAGATGAAGGATTTGAAGTTTATGTAGATGAGGTAGTTCCTGGTAGATCAAATATTATAG
>DAOUPR010000118.1 GCA_030626065.1 Clostridium sp.
ACAAGCGATGTTACCATTAATGTTACCATTGATAAAACTATTAATTTTTTCTTCATAAGATTATCTCTCCCCTATTTCTTTATTTATTTAATTTGCAATTTAATGCAAAATAAATTCACTTTATTATAATTACATTTGTGTTACCGGTTCCATATCGTAAAAAAAAAGTCTTTTTCTACGGTTTCGCCTTAATTCGTTTTTCAGAACCATTTAAAACCAACCTATATGGCATAATACAAATATTCCTTTGTTTGCTTGTATGTTCAAATCTATCTAGAAGCATATTCATTGCAACTCTACCCATTTCTATTGTGTCTCTTGTCACATAACTAAAGTTATATCCAAGAATTTCTAAAACTTCTATGTGGTCAATACCAATAGCTGCAATATCTTCGCCTAATTTCATTCCATTTTCTCTAGCAGCTTTAATCAAACCTAAGCTAGTTCTATTATTACATGTAAATATAGCTTCTGGCATATCATCACTTTCAAACATAGCTTTTGAAAGATGATATGCTGTTTCTATACTAAAATCTCCACGATATATGTATTTATCATATATATGCATATTGTAATCTTCCATAGCATCAGTAAATCCTTTACATCTATCTCTTGCCAATTTTAAATCCATATCTCCTGTTATAATTCCAATCTTTTTATGTCCTTCTTTAATCAATACCTCTGTTGCACAATAAGCACTTTTATAGTTTTCATAAAAAACACCATCCCATTGAGAATTTTCAATTTCTCTATCCACAATAATAACAGGAACTCTTAAATTGTTTAATAATCTTCTAAGCTTATTTGCTGCATCTGGTTCTGAATAATCAACAGCAGGAGTCATAATTACGCCTCTTACTCGATTCTCTTCTAACATGCGAAGAGCTTTTTCTTCCTTAGCCGCATTATTATTAGTATCACAGTAAATAATATTAAAATCATTTTGATCTACTACCTCAGTAATTCCTTTTAAAACTTCACCGAAGAAATTATTATCAATCTCTGGAATCACAACACCTATGGTATTAGTTTCTCTTTTAGATAGATTTCTAGCCATTGCAGAAGGTAAATAATTATACTTTTTGATTATATCTTCAATTTTCTTACGAGTTTCCTCATTAACATATCCTGTATTGTTTAATACTCTTGATACAGTAGATTTCGAAACTCCTGCTTTCTCTGCAATATCTTTAATCGTTATCATTGTCTTCCTCCATAAAAGGTACCGGTTTCATATTCATATTAACACCATATTTATTCCTTGTCAATTCATTATTGAAAATTATTTTTAGAACCTCAACAAAAGTATAATTAGTGATATAATTTAGATAATATATTTGAACTGGGGGAAATAAAATGAATAAATTAGGTTTTATCGGTTGTGGTAATATGGGTAAAGCAATACTTGGTGGCATTATTAATTCTGGTCAGTTGAAACCAGAAGAAATTATTGTTTCAACTTTAAGAAAATCATCACTTAACGCTATTAAAACTGAATTTAAGGTAGCTACAACTTTGGATTCTGTTAAAGTAGCTCAAAATTCTGAAATACTTGTGATCGCAGTTAAACCAAACATCTATAAACCTGTACTAGAACAAATTAAAGATAAAATCACACCATCTACTTTAATCGTGACTATTGCCGCTGGTATTTCAATTGATTTTGTTGAAAATATACTAGGCAATGACAAAAAAATTATCCGAACTATGCCAAATACTCCTGCACTAGTTAATGAAGCTATGACAGCAATATGTCCAAATAAAAATATCACTGATAAAGAAAAAGAAATGATTGTTAATCTCTTCTCTAAATTTGGTAAAGCTAAAGTAGTAGGTGAGTACTTAATTGATAGCGTAATTGGTGTAAGTGGCTCTTCACCTGCATATGTATTTATGTTTATTGAGGCCATGGCCGATGCAGCTGTTATGGCTGGCATGCCTCGAGCTGATGCTTATATTTTTGCAGCGCAAGCGGTATATGGTTCAGCTAAAATGGTCCTTGAAACAGGTATGCATCCCGGAGCACTTAAAGATATGGTTTGTAGCCCCGGTGGAACAACCATTAACGCGGTTAAAGAATTAGAAAAGACTGGTTTCAGATCTTCTGTTATAGAATCTGTTACAGCTTGCATAGAAAAATCTAAAGATATGAGCAAATAATTTAATATATAAAGTACATCGTACAATTTTCAATTAGCAATGTTCAATTAAGGTTAATTCTCTCCTAGTGTGAGAATCTTTAATTATTTAATTAATTTAAAGATTTTCTGACTAACGGGAAGAAAATCCATCTCAATTGTGCATTGTAAATTGTGCATTGTGCATTAGTATTTATATAAACTAGTATCCCTCTTCTATCATAGGTATTAGCTTATCAGAAATCATATTATTCTCTTTAATAGCTTTTACCATATTATTAATATCATAACTTACTTTAATAATCTCATTTTCAACTTTACCATCTTCAATATTTATTATTACATATGTAGCTCTAGAATCTCCATGCTTAGGTTTTCCCACTGAACCAACATTTATAAAATGTTTATTATCTATTTGTAAATAATACGGTATATGCGTATGCCCACAAACTAGAATATCTTCTTTAAGTGTTTTTGATATATTAGTTAAATATTCTTCATCTTCATATAAATATTCATCTATTTCTCTATTGCTTCCATGAACTATTAATATTTCTAATTCCCCACAGCTCATTTTTAACATCTTCGGTAGATTCTTAAGATACTTCCTGTTTTTATCACTGATTATCCAATTAGTAAAAGCAAGAGAAGCCTTATTTTGAATTTCTTCTTCCAACATATTATTGATAATATTATCATCAATGCACTTTGAATCTCCAATTCTCTTATCATGATTTCCTTGAACTACAAGGACCTTATTGTATCTCATCATCTCTATTACTTCATTTGGAAAAGGTAAATATCCAACTAAATCTCCTGTTGATACTATAAAATCAACCTCTTTTATTTTTATATCGTTTAAAACACTTTCAAGTGCAAATTTATTACTGTGAATATCTCCTATGATTGCAAATCTCATTAATCTTCCTCCTAAGTTAAATATTTAAACTTTGTTATTTATAAGATACCTTATATCTATATATTTTTCAAACTAAGTAAATCAAAAATTTCATTGTTTATTATATAAAGAAGCTTCTTAATTTAATATCCAAGCAATATAACGATGTACTACCCTATATGCTTGTAATTTTTTTGAAATACTCACGTAATATATTTGTTTTTTTTATTAGAAATATCCTTGCTATAATACTACTATAAGTTAAAAATACTCTACTCAAAGGAGCATTACTACAAAAAAAATACAGTATTTTAATTAATAGGTATACTTACAACCACTGTTTTATTTTTTACTTCTTGGCGAAGAAATTAAAATAGATAATCTTCTTAAATATTTATTTATTCCTTACTTACCATTCTTTTAATTTATTTGATTATATTCTCAATAAGGTTTATACTTTATAGGATTCGTACTTTGTATGAATAAATTTATTGGATGGGGTGTTGAAAATGTTAAGAATAGTTGCTAAAAATTTTGTTAAAGAAGATAAGGTTAATGAATTTATAGAATTGTGTCAAGAATTCGTAAGCTCTACCTTAAAAGAAGAAGGAAATATCAGCTACGCATTATTCCAAGATATTGAAAATCCTACAGTTTTAACTTTCATTGAAGAATGGGAAAGCGCTGAAGCTTTAGCTATTCATGCTAAATCTGAGCATTTTACTAGAATCGTTCCTATGCTAGGAAAAATCTCAACAAAAAGAATGGAACTAAACAAATATACTAAAGTTATATAAGCTGATATTACTTAACAATTTGCATACTAACAAAAACCTAACCTCCTCAGCAGGATGTTAGGCTTTTTACTATATACTTATAATCTTTTTTATAATCCTCATATTCAAAAAATCCAACAACTTTTACTTCTTTATTAATCCATAACCACCATATACTGGCTTGATATCGTTAATTGTAATGACAACATTACTTTGTATTTCTTTTATAAGCTGGGTTGCTTCTGATAACTTTCTTCTTTTTATATTCATAATCAAAACATATCTATCTGAATTCATTCCTTTCCCCTTAACAACAGTCACTGCAAATCCATTTTTTCTTAAGCTTTCAACTAACTCATCACCATCTTTTTCTTTTACAATAGCTTCAAGTCTTAATGTACCAAAACTAAGTTTTTCTTCAACAACAGATCCTAAATAATTTCCTATAGCAAAACCTAAAGCATAAACAACGACTTTAATAGGGTCACTCGTTATGTCCTTTAATACCGTTGAAATAATAATAACCCAAATTATGATTTCAAAAAAACCAATAATAGAACCTAGCAATTTTTCACCCTTAGTAATCAATACAATTCTCGTTGTTGCTAGCGTTACTTCAACTATCTTGGCCACTAATATTAACAAGTACACAACTAATACATTTCCCATTTTTATCCTCACCTCAACCCATTTATAATATCATTCATATCATCAATCAAATTAAATTATATTCATAAATTAAGATAAGTCAAGAAGTTTTTCCGACAACCTTTTGCCCATCAAAAATTGTCAAAATTTCATCGGTGAAGTTCCTGTCATATGCCTAAACTCACTAAGAAAACAACTCAAAAAAACCAGCCATATGACTGATCTTTTTAATAAATACTCTATATCTAATTCTTATTTCCCCCTTTTATCTGAACATATATCCCATCTAAGGGTTCACCATTTTTAGCCTCTTGTAGCAAATTAACAAGATCCCCTTTTTCTATTTGAGCTGGTGTAACATCATTTACCATTATATAAGACTCTTTGTTTTCTGCATAAAAATTATATTTACTAAATTTACACCCATTATCTACAAAAATCTTATGTGCATCTATTAATATCTTTGCAACATTTTCAAAGGAACCATTTTCTAAATCCAAAAGTAATGTAACTTCTGCATCCATAGGTAAGTTTTTATCAAATTTCATATCAAGCTCTAAAATATCTTTTGCTATTTCATATTCATTTTTAGAGTATTGTACCCTCGTAGTATTATTTTCATATCCAAGTTCCTTTGAAACAAGAGTTTTTGCAATATAAAAATATTCATCAGCTAGCCTGTCAAGTGTATTAAGCATACTCAATACATAACTATCATATCCATCCCGTTTAACTTTCCCATCCCTATAGTAAATAGCAAATTTAGTATCAATACTATTTTTAGATTTAACATAGGAACTATATCCCCCATCTTTAAAATTATAACTAACCTTACCTATTTCAAGATCCAAAAATGAATAATTTATCCCAATTAACTCTAGTAAAAAGCAGTAGCTCCCCAGAGCTACTGCTTTTTACATTTATTAAACCTCTTAACTATACTACTCGTACAACTACTTCTCCATCTTTTAAAATCTCTACTTCCATATCATCTTTCATATATGATAAAAATTCTTCACCTAATTCATCAATAGCAATAATAGTATTATCTGTCCATATATCAGATAAAATAACACCAGCTGCAGCTAAAGAATCTATATGTTCTGAAAATAACATAGCAGAAGGAGCTATACCCATTTTACATACAGTTTGCAAAACGAGACCGCCTGTAGTAGAACCAATGGTTGTTGGCAAACACAAAACTTTACCTGTTAAGTTTTTATTATATAAATCTGGATTGTTTTGATCTGCACAAATTGCTTCCTTTGCTTTCTTTAAAGCACTTTTCTGAAAAGTTGCTAAAGTATTTACTCCTTCTTTTGAAACAATACATTTTCCTTTAAACTCTCCAGCAATAATTACTCTACCCTTAAACCTCTTATCATTAACAGTAGCTTCTTTTGTACTACTAATATTTTTATTTTCACCCATTATAAACACCTCCCAGTCGCAATTATTTTAGTGATATCTTCATCCTTATAATATCTACTAGAAGTATAAGTTCTTAATTTATTAGAATTTGTAATAACAGGTTGTTTACCACAAATAGGATTATTCATATACATTAATGGGCAAATGGACGTAAAATCAACTCCAAGATTTTTTAATTCTTCGTATTTTTCTTTATCTTCTTTAATAAGCTTCTGAAGTACATCTGGTGCGCAGCAAAGTATAGTTCTTAAAGCTACTTTACTTTGATTATTTTCAAGTAATGCTTTCTTAATCTTTTCATACCATTGATAAATCTGACTAAATGTAAGATGTGGACATCCAATAAAACATATCTTCGGCTTGGCATTTTTATCTTTCCAAATCACTGGATATGACTTATACACTCGTTCTAATTCAGCATCATCAATAACATAAGTTTTTACATTACTACTAATTAAATCATTTTCTAGCGAAACAGCTTCAGGAGTTAATCCTTCTACATGATACAATCCAACGGACCCATTAGAAGCACTTGCTGCACCCATATCTTTTAAATAGGCTTTTGCTGAATCATTTAAATTATTACCTAAAAATTTATCAAGACCTTTAATATACGGAACATCTTCAACGACTTTAAGTCCAATAGCACTCCCTAATATCTGAGCTTCAGGTATCTTTGTAGTTTTTACTTCTACAACCCAGTTTGCTTTTCTTCCTTCATCTGTTAATAAATCAAACTCTGGTACTTTCCCTATAATAGCACCAAACAACTCCATAATTGCAGAATTTCTATTTGTCCTTGCTCCAAGTACAGAATTGGCATAGACTACAGCAGAAGACTCTGCCCATGATAGTATATCTCCTTGTTTTGGTTGATTTCCAACTTCATCTAAATAACAAGTACAAGTAAATGCGTTGCTATTTTTAAGCCCTATCTTTTCTAATTGTTTTTCATACTCTTTTTGTTTACCAAATACAAATTTAAATACAAGTTTTTGAAGAATATTAGCCTTTACATTCTCATAATCCATTGGTCTAGGGTCCACAGTAAATGGCTCTTTTGTTTGTATATTATTTTCAATCAATTCATCCATCATTTCATACAAAGACTTTAAAATAGAAACTCCAAAAGAAGTCACAAGATGAGCAGGGCCATTAATAGGTACTAATCTTTTCGCTTCAAATACTTCTCCGTACATAACTAATGTTTTCAAAACTTTTTGAAGTGTTTCACCTTGTTTTCCTTCTAAAATATCTTTCTCTTCCCTAGTCAATTCCATTTTATATTCCATACACAACCCCCTATATATTTATTCCAAGAGAATAAGCAGCTCTAGTAGCCTCTAAAACTTTTTTTTGCATGAATGAATCCCCGATATTATATACCTCTTTTGCAATATGTTCACTTACACAGTCATAGTAAAGAGCATCGTTAGGCCTACCACCCATTGCAAGCACTACAAAATCACATTCAATATTTACTTCTTTATTTTCTGCTTTAATTTTCTTTGCAAGTGGGTTTTCAATGTTTTCCGGTAATAAAGGTGCCCATGTTACATATGGATTAGGAACTGTTTTTGATATATTTTTCATAACTAGTATTGATTTTTCATTAATACTTTTTAAAGCAGTACAGTTTAATAATTCAACGTCTCCCTTTTCAAGGTAATGAATTATGTGTCCTCTATTTGCCGTACAAGTATGATTCATAAAATAAGGTTCCATTTCAATAATCTTAACGTCCTTATTCATTTCATATTTCAACATGTATGCAGCCTCGCATCCAACTACACCTCCACCAACTACCACAACGTTACTAGCTTCTTTTGCTAGTTTCGGATTATCTAAAACTTCAATTGCTTGATGTACATGCTCCTGATTTATTCCTGAGATATTAGGACATGCTAGTTTACTACCTGTTGCTGTTACAATTACATCAAATTCTTTTTCTTTTAAACTTTCTGTTGTCATTTCTTTTCCAAATTCTATTGTTAAGTTTCCTTGTTCTTTCCTATCCTCAACTAACTTTTCTAAGTAAGCTATATAATTTTTGATTTCATACTTAATAGCTGGAACTGAAGCCGGTTTTAACATTCCACCAATTTTCATATCTTTTTCAAAAATAGTGACCTTATGTCCTCTTTTAGCAGCTATGTTAGCAAAAGTAATTGCTGCAGGACCAGATCCAATAACTGCAATTTTTTTAATTTCATCTACTTTAGTGAAATCTTTTGGATAAACATTTTCAAAGGCAGTTCTAGGATTCACCGCACATTGAGGATGTCCACCTTCAACAAATTCATTTATACATCCTTCTTGACATCCAATACAAGGAATAATACTATCAGTTTTACCCATATATGCTTTCATTGGCCATTTAGGATCGGCCAAAAGCGGTCTTCCTAACATAACCATATCACATTGCTTATCTCGAAGGGCTTGTTCTGCTAAATCTGGATATCCTAATTTCCCAACAGCCACTACAGGAACTTCGACTCCTGCATTAGAAAGAATACTATTTTCTTTAAAATAATCTTTTGCAATCTTTGAAATATCTAAGAAACATCCAGGAGGCATAGCTGCAGGAGGATGAGGTAACCACCAATTATCATAACACCCTAAATCAACATCGAATATGTCTACCCCAGTTCGTACAAGATTTTTCATATAATCTAAAGTCATTTCTATTGTTCGTTCGTTTTTAAACTTTTTCAAGCTTTTTTCTGTAATCATTTTTTCCCCATATGTCACATTCAAAACAAGAGATAAATCAATTCTGTACATTATAGGATATCTATCGCCACATCTTCTTCTGATTTCTTTGACCATATCTATTCCAAATCTTTGCCAATCAGAATATTTTCCGATATTACGTCTATTAAATGCAGGATTAGTCATTTGCTCTAATAAGTATCCTTCATGTCCATGTAAATAAACTCCATCAATATTTGCAGCTTTTGCAT
>DAOUPR010000122.1 GCA_030626065.1 Clostridium sp.
GCCTTAATACATATACCATCCACTCCTAAAAACGCAGCACCACCATATTCTTTATAATCAAAATCCTTCTTAAATTTCTTAAACACAGGTTTCAAAAGCAATGCACCTAACTTTGTCCTTATATTTGCCATCATTCCTTCTTTAAGAACATCAAATATATTTTGTGCAACACCTTCATATAATTTTAAAACAACATTCCCTGTAAAACCATCACATACTAGAACTTGTGTTTCGCCTTTTGGTATTTCTCTAGGTTCCACATTCCCTATGAAATTTAAATCTGTTTCTTTTAACAGTTGAAATGTCTCTTTAGTTAATTCATTACCCTTTTCTTCTTCACTACCAATATTCACTAGTCCTACTTTAGGTTTATTTATATTCAATATACTTTCAAAATATACACTTCCCATTTCAGCAAACTGAACTAAATTAATAGGTTTGCAATCTGCGTTAGCCCCTACATCAACCACCATAAATGGCCCTGATTTACTCGGCATAACTGGCGCTAAAGCAGGTCTTTTTATTCCTCTAATACGTCCAACAACTAGTGTACATCCTGCCAAAAACGCACCAGTACTTCCAGCAGAAACAATAGCATCAGCTTCATTATCTTTTACCATTTTTAAAGCCTTATACAAACTTGAATCTCTCTTTTTTCTAAGAGCACTCACTGGATGTTCATTGTTAGTTATTATTTCAGTTGTAGGAATAACTACAACTCTTTCCTTATCAAATTCATATTTGCCAAGTTCTTTTTCTATTCGATCTTTATCCCCAGTGATAAAAATTTTCAAATCAGACGATAGCTCTAATGATTGAACACAACCCTTTACTATCTCACACGGAGCATGATCTCCACCCATTCCATCAACAACTATTTTCATTTGATTACCTCTCTTTTATTATACAAAAATAATTTATTAATTAAATCATAATATAAAAATCACCATTTTAAAATAGTATATAAAACAAAAAAGAAAGTCAAGTGACTTTCTTTTTTATTTCTCAACATTAAGAACTTCTTTACCTTTGTAATAACCACAACTGTCACATATTCTGTGTGCAAGCTTCATTTCATGGCATTGTGGGCATTCAACTATTCCTGGAGCACTTAGTTTAAAATTCTGCGCTCTTCTTTTATCTCTTCTTGATTTTGAAGTCTTGTGTTTTGGATGTGCCATTTTTTCACCTCCTTAGTTAGCTGAAAAAAAATCTTTAAGTTTTTCAAATCTAGGATCAATTTCGTTTTGTTCACAATTACATTTAAAGTTGTTCAAATTGTTGCCACAGATTGGGCATAAACCCTTACAATTTTCTTTGCACAATTTTTTAATAGGTAATTCTAGTATAATATTTTTCTCAATAATTTGAGCAAAATCCACATAACTACCTTCAAGTTCAATTATCTCTTCATCAGAAATATCATCTCTTGAAAAATTTTCAGCTATTGAAACTTGTATAGGGTACTCGAATTTTTCTAAACACCGTGAACATGAAAGTATTAACGTAGTTGTAATAACACCTTCAAAAGTTATCAGATTTTCATTAAGTATAAATTCTCCCTCAATGAATACTGGTTTTGCAAATTTTATTTCTTCTTTATCATAAATAAAATCCACTGAATCAACATATGTACTTACTTTTTTTGATTTAACTTTTTTTGAAGTTAAATCTGAAATGTCGATTTTCATTGTTACACCTCTACTATTATAAATGGGCTAACAAAAAAATATTTCAAATTTGTTAGCCACAAACTATTATAATAAAAACCTCTATTAAAAGTCAAGAATAATTTTATATTATACTAAAGATTTTGTATCTCTTGCTATCATTAATTCTTCATTTGTTGGAACTATAAGCACTTTAACCTTTGAAGTTTCAGTACTTATATCTTTTAATTTGCCTCTGCATCCATCGTTAGCTTCTTTATTAAATTCTACACCTAAGAAGTCTAATCCTTCACAAATTTGTTCTCTTACTTCACATCCATTCTCACCAATTCCACCTGTGAATAAAATGCAATCAACCCCACCCATTGCAGCTGCATATGAACCTACATATTTTTTCACTCTATAACAGAACATATCTAATGCTAATTGAGCTCTTTTATTGCCTTCTGCAGCAGCATCTTCGATATCTCTAAAGTCAGAACTTATTCCTGATATACCAAGAACACCTGATTTTTTATTCAACAATGTATCAACTTCAGCAACATCCATACCTACTTCTTTTGCAAGGTATGTTACTACTGCTGGGTCTATATCTCCACATCTTGTTCCCATTACCAAACCTGCTAACGGAGTAAATCCCATACTAGTATCAATACATTCTCCCTTTTTAACGGCAGCTATAGAAGCCCCATTTCCTAAGTGACAAGTAATTGTATTGATATCTTTTACATCTTTACCTAAAAAGTCTGCTGCTTCCTTAGATACAAATTTATGTGAAGTACCATGGAATCCGTATCTTCTGATTTTATGTTCATCGTATAATTCATAAGGAATTGCATACATATAAGACTCTTCTGGCATTGTTTGATGGAATGCAGTATCAAAAACTGCTACCATTGGAGTTGTTGGCATTAATTGTTTACAAGCATTTATTCCTATTAAATTTGGAGGATTGTGTAATGGCGCAAGTTTTGCACAATCTTCAATAGCCTTGATAACTTCATCATCAATAACAACTGAATTTGCATATTTTTCTCCACCATGAACAACTCTATGTCCAACAGCATTTATTTCACTAACATCTTTTATAACACCATTTTTCTCATCTAATAAAGCTTTAATAACTAACTCAATAGCTTTTTTATGATCTGCCATTTCTTCTTCTATCTTAAATTTTTCACCATTTACTTTTTGAGTAAGTATTGATCCTTCAATTCCTATTCTTTCAACTAAACCTACTGCTAAAGCATTTTCATTTGTCATATCAATTAATTGATATTTTAAAGATGAACTTCCGCAATTTATAACTAAAACTTTCATTTTATTTCCTCCTGTATTAATTATTATTTTACTTGAGCTTGAACTGCTGTTATTGCAACAAGGTTAACTATATCCTCTACTGAGCATCCTCTTGATAAATCATTTAAAGGTTTTGCAAATCCTTGACATATAGGACCTATCGCTTTAGCATTTGCGAATCTTTGAACAAGTTTATAACCTATATTACCTGCATTTAAATCAGGGAATATTAATACATTTGCTTTTCCTGCAACATTGCTTCCTGGAGCTTTTAAATCTGCGACTTTGCCAACTATAGCAGCGTCTAATTGCATTTCACCATCAATACAAATATCTGGGCATTGCTCTTTTGCTAAATCAGTAGCCTTTTGCACTTTCTCAACCAATTCATGCTTTGCACTTCCCATAGTTGAAAATGATAGCATTGCTACTTTAGGATCCATATCACATAAAGATTTGGCAGATTGAGCAGTTGAAACTGCTATTGAAGCAAGTTGCTCTTCTGTTGGATTAGGGTTAACTGCACAGTCACCGAATAATAACAATCCTTCCTTACCATAATTACAATCAGGAATAATCATTAAAAAGAAACTAGATACAATTGAAGCACCAGGTGCAGTTTTAATTATTTGTAATCCTGGTCTTAGTAGATCCCCTGTTGTATGGATTGCTCCAGATACAAGACCATCTACATCATCTTCTTTAAGCATCATTGTAGCAAAATAAACAGGGTCAGAAACAACTTGTTTTGCCTTTTCTATAGTAACCCCTTTTCTCTTTCTTAATTCAAAAAAGTTCTCAGTATACTGATTAAATTTTTCAGACTTTTGAGGTTCAACGATTACAACACCGTCTAAATTAACATCGAATTTTTCAGCATTTTCCTTGATTACCTCTTCATTACCTACAAGAACCACTTGAGCAATTTTTTCTGCAGCTATAATTCCCGCTGCTTTAATATTTCTTTCTTCTTCACCTTCAGGTAAGACAATTCTTTTAACATCTGATTTTGCCTTTTCCTTAATAGATTTCATAAATGGCATTTTTATATCTCCTTTCAAATATATATATATACAATATTAAATATTATGTAATATAATAAGAACTACACTATATAATATACACTGTTTATGGTAGGTTTTTCAATACAAATAATGATTTTTGCAAATAAATTAATAATTTTTTTTGCATTTTATGAGTTTTTATTCTTCTTAGCGTATAATATAATGAGGTGATAAAATGAAAATAACAGGTATAATTACAGAATATAACCCAATGCATAATGGTCATTTGTATCATTTAAGCCAAACTTATAAAAAAGTAAACTCGGATGCCATTATATGCATTATGAGTGGCAACTTTGTACAAAGAGGATTACCTTCTATATTGGATAAATGGACAAAAGCCAAAATTGCTGTTGAAAACGGAATAGATTTAGTCTTAGAACTACCTACAGTTTATGCAATATCCTCTGCAGAATTCTTTTCATATGGAGCGATTTCTCTACTAGATAACTTAAATATTGTAGATAGTATCTGCTTTGGTAGTGAATATGGTAATGTGGAAGAACTTAATAGTATTGCACGTATTTTAACTGATGAACCGCCATTTTTCAAGAATAACCTAGATTTGTATCTCCAAAGAGGTAATAGTTTTGCAAAAGCTAGAAGTATGGCTTTATGTGATATTTTAAACATAAATGAAACAAATATTGACTTTAATACTATAGTTAATTCCCCTAATAATATACTAGGTATTGAATATATTAAAAGTTTACAAAAATTAAATAGTAAAATACAACCATTTACTATTCAAAGAAAAGGATCAAATTATAACAGTGAACGTATTGAAAATATTTTTTCAAGTGCCACATCCATAAGAAATCACTTAAAGAATCAAAATGAAATTAAATCTATTAAAAATCAGATTCCCTATAACACCTACCAGTATTTTGAGAATTTATTAACAAATAATTTTAAATTGCCTAATGAAAATGATTTTTATAAATTCATAAAATATAAAATTTATAGCAATCCTGACTCGTTATTAAATATTCCTGATATTTCAGAAGGACTACATAACAGAATAATAAAATCAACTTTAATATCAAAAGATTATCAAGAATTTATTAGCAATATTAAATCCAAGAGATATGCAATGTCTAGAATACAGCGCATAATATGTCAGCTATTAATTGGATTTGATAATTATGACGTAAAGTCCCTAAGAAAAAAGCAGTGTCCGTATGCTCGTGTTTTAGGCTTTAACGAAAAAGGACAACAACTATTAAAAAGAATTAAAAAAGAAAGTACAATTAATATAATATCAAAAGTACCTAAATATCCCGAAACTGATTTTATGAAAATAGATTTGGATTCTACTAAAATATACAGTTTCTTCAATAGTAAGATTAAACCTAACCACGATTATTTTACAAAACCAATTATAATTAAAGAATAAATATATAAACATAAAATATAAATGTAATATTAATAATTAAAGTGAGGATATTAATGAATATAATTATTTTTATTGCATTTTGTTGCATTATTTGTTTAATTTATTATCTTATAAAAAAATTTTTTAGTTCAAATTATACTAGCTTTATCATAACTCTTATGTGCTCATTTTTACTAGTATCAATAATCAGTAATCCAGAAAACTCTATTAAAGCAACTTATGATGGCTCAATTTTATTTTTTCAATCTGTTTTTGTTTCAATGTTTCCATTTATGGTTATAATTAATATTATGATTAGTTATGAAGGCGTAGATATTTATTCAAAATTATTAGGAACAATAATATGTAAGCCCCTCAGACTCCCAACTTGCAGTACTATAGTGATAATTATAAGTATGTTATGTGGATATCCTTTAGGTGCAAAATACGCTGTAGATTTATATGAAAATAAAACTATAGACTATTATACTTGTGAAAGACTGGTTTCTATAGCTTCCAATCCAAGCCCTCTATTTGTAATTGGAGTACTTGGTGTAAAATTATTTCAAAACAGATACATTGGATATATTTTGCTAATTTCATGTTATATGTCAAGCATAGTTATGTCTTTTATCATTCCACCTAAGACAAAACTTAATACTCCAAAACTTTCTCATTATACACAATCAAAAGATAATAATTTAGGATATACACTTAAAAATAGTATCACTAGTGCTATATCTTCTAGTCTTAATATAGGTGGCTTTATTATAGTTTTTTCAGTCTTAATTAGTATAATAAAAAACAATACCCTAATAGATATTGTTTTGAAATATATTTCAAATTTTGTAAATATTAATTCAGCTAGTTTAAAAGCCTATATTTTAATGCCTATAGAGCTTGCTAATGGTTGTGCTATTGTAAATAGTATGAATATGCTTAACAGTACAAAACTTTGCTTAATAAGCTTCATATTAGAGTTTAGCACCTTTTCAATAATTGCACAAGTTTTTTCTTTTACTGGAAAGCTAAGTTTCTCATCAAAGAAATACATAATAACCAAGTTTGTCCAAGGAGTAGTTTGTTCATTAATAACTTATATTTTAATAACCATTCTTAGACTTGGACAAACAAGCTTTGTTTTTAATCCTACTAAATCTACTATTGTGCATACTTCGAAAATATATTCAATGCAAATAATAATTCTAATAGTACTTACACTACCAGTAATATCAAAATATTTACTTAACAGTATCTCTAAGTTCTTTAATATTAGATCTAATAATTGAAGATATTCCTGATAAATCAGCATTAATCGCTTTTATATAATTATTGCTTTCTTCAGTTAAAGACTGTAACATTTTTTCACCATTTTTAGATACTTCATTATCTAACTGACATAAAATTTCATCAGCATATTCTTTTGCACTTAATCTCATATTTTTAGCTTCTCTTCGAGCAGAAGAAATAATTTCTTCTGCCTTTATTGAAGCTTCTTTAATAATATCATGATTTTCAATTTCTTTTCTTAATAATTCGTATCCTTCTTTTTTTATTGAATTAGATTCTGCTTTTGCTTCTTTTAATATTCTTTCTTTTTCTTGTACTATCCATTGAGATTTTTTAAATTCGTCTGGTAAATAATTAATAATTTCTTCAATTACTTCAAGAACTTCCTTCTTGTCAACTACTGCCTTACCTGTCAAAGGAACTGTTTGAGAATTTTCAACTATTTCATTTAAATATTCAATCAACTTAATAACTTCCATAACATCACCCTATTTAGATTTTATCTTGTTAATAACATCACTTATTATCTTTTCTGGAATCAAATCTTTTAAATCTCCACCAAACATTGCAACCTGTTTTACTGCACTAGAACTTAGATATGAATATTTTGCACTAGTCATCATAAAAAAAGTTTCTATTGTAGGACTAAGTTTTCTATTCATCAAAGACATTTGAAATTCATATTCAAAATCTGTTACAGCTCTTAAACCCTTAATAATTACATCTGCGTTTTTTTCTTTCATATAGTGAACTAGTAATCCTTCAAAGGTTTCAACTTCAACATTTCCTAAGTCTTGTGTAACTTTTTCAATCAGTTCTTTTCTTTCATATATGTCAAAAAGTGATTTCTTTTCTGGATTAATCAAAACTAAAACTATTAACTTATCAAAAACTCTAGATGATCTTCTAATAATATCTAAGTGACCCTCTGTAATAGGATCAAAACTTCCGGGATATACTGCCGTTTTCATTTTAATCCTCCCTATACATATAAAAACACACCGTTGTATTCCCATACTTACGATGGTCTGTTAGTGTTATTTCTTTATTACCTTCATACAATACTTCACCAGTATCTATTTTAGTTACAATTAACCCATCTTTTTTCAAAAGATTCATTTCTGATATTATTTCAACTGCTGGTGGTATCATTTCTTTTGCATATGGAGGGTCAATAAAAATCAAATCAAATTCTTCTTTTTTATTTCCTAGGTCTTTTAAAGCTAAATATGAATCTTTATTGATTAAAATACATTCATCTTCAAAACTTAAATTTTGAACATTCTCAGTTAAGAAATTAAAAGTAGTTGGGTGTTTATCTACCAAATAGCATTTTTTAGCTCCCCTACTTACTGCCTCTAACCCTAAACTTCCCGTCCCTGAGAAAACATCTATTGCAACTGCATCAACTGTTCTTGTTTGTATAATATTAAATATATTTTCTTTTACTCTATCCAAAGTTGGTCTAGTTTGCATGCCATCAGGAGGTAAAAGTTTTTTACCCTTGGCTCTTCCTGCGATTACTCTCATTCTTAATAGTCCTCCTAAATATTAAATATATCGATTTAATTTTAACACAAATTTCATATTTCTACAAAAGAAGTATATAAGTTTTTTAATAATTATCAATTAAAGCAAATTAATTGACTACAACTCTCTAATCTTCCCTTAATATAATACAATATTTCATCTTTTTCATCTGAATTTCCTGACATAAATAATCTAGCTTCATTGTTTGCTACTTTAAATATTTCTCCATCATCTATAGGATTTGCTAGTAAAAAGTTTTCATTTCCATGTTGCCTAGCACCTAAAAGTTCACCAGTTCCTCTTAATTTCAAATCCTGCTCTGAAATAAAAAAGCCATCATTACTTTTTACCATAATATTCATTCTTTCCTTAGTATAATCTTGTTTGCAATCAGCTATTAAAAAACAATATGATTTATTACTTCCTCTCCCTACTCTTCCTCTAAGTTGATGCA
>DAOUPR010000059.1 GCA_030626065.1 Clostridium sp.
CTCCTTCGCCCATAAATATAGGCACTGACCATTCATCTCTTTTATCCATATACTTTTGAATACTTTCAGTATCTGGATTATTCCAATATTTATGAAATTCAAGCATAATGTTTTCATCAGGCTTTTTATTAGGTTCTTCATCAAAAATTGACCAATCTGTTGCCCAATGAACCCCTTCTAGTATTATCATATGCTTTTTATCTACACTTCTAATAGCTTCAATAATTTCTTTATATAACGGCATCACTCTATCATTATATTTGGAGAACCACTGTGGTAATGGCTCATTAAGAAGATCATATCCTGCAATAATCCATGAATCTTTATATCTCTTGGCTAAAGTTCTCCATAATTCAACTGTCTGCTTCTTATATTTTTCGTAGATAAAAAGTTCTGGCTCATCATTTAAAGAATCATCAATATTAGTGCCTGTCTGACCTCCTGGAGCTCCGTGCATATCCAAAATTACATAGATATTATAAATTTCACACCATTTAACTACTCTGTCGATAAGTAATAATGCATCTTCATTATACTGTCCTTCATTATTTTCATCTATAATCAATCTAGAGTTTATAGGCAATCGAATAGAATTAAAACCCTCTTTTTTTATCTGACGAATATCAGATTCCATAATATATCGTTCTCTATATACTTGCCAAAATTCATTTGATTTTTTTATCCCTAAAAGTTCTTTTGTCATAGCTTCAATCTTCCATGGCCTATCACCTTCATTTGGAAACTTCCACATATAACCTTCAGGAAGTAACCAACCACCAAGCCCAACACCTTTGAGCAAGAAAGTATGACCCTCTCCATTTACGATCTCACTATTTTCGGCTCTAACAAATCCATTAACCACTTCCATCATAAATTTCTCCTCTCATTTGCTTTTAACCTTTGATTGCACCATCAGAAATACCTTTTATAATGTACTTTTGAAGTATCAAATATATTGTAACAACTGGTATCATGGATAATATTAACGAAGCCAATATTGCTGACCAATCATTATTATTATACTGCCCAAACAACATATTTATGGATAGCAGCAATGTATATTTTTTTGAATCTGTTATCATCAGTAATGGAAGTAAAAAATCATTCCAAATCCAAAGTAAATTTAATATAGCAACAGTTGCTGTTATAGGGCGTAAAAGTGGAAAAATAATATGAAAGAAAACTTTAAACTCTCCACATCCATCAATAATTGCCGCTTCTTCTAACTCCTTAGGGATAGATTTTACAAAACCATTATAAAGAAAAATAGCCATAGGTACTCCTAACCCAATATAAATAACACCAAGACCTGCAATAGAACCCTGTACATGCAAATTTTTTGAAATCCTTGTCAAAGTAATCATTATAGAATGAAATGGAATTAACATTGACATTACAAACAAACCAAAGAAAAATGTACTAAGTTTACTTTTAGTCCTAGCCAATTTATAACCAGCCATAGAACCAAATAGAATCATTCCCGACACCCCAATAATAGCTACTATTAAAGTGTTAAACAAACTTTTGAAATAGTTTATCTTTCCAAAGGCAGATACATAGTTCTCAAATTTTAATCGTTCAGGTATTCCCATTATATTATTTAACATTTCACCATCAGATTTAAGTGAATTAAGAAGTCCCATATATATTGGAAATAAACTGAAAATAGCATAAATTATAAGGATTATGAAAATAAGAATAGATACTATTCGCTTTCTTATAATACTTTTATTGTTCTTCTTATCCATTACATTTCCACCTCCCTTTTTTTCATGACTTTCAATTGCACCAATGTAATAAGGAAAACAATTAAGAATAAAATCATTGCTTTTGCACTGGCATACCCATATCTATGATTCATATTAAAAGCCTCTTCAAATATATTTAATGCAATAACTTGGGTGGCCCTTCCTGGTCCGCCGCCTGTCAACGCATAAACAGCATCAAACACTTTAAAGGAAGAATTTAAGGTTACAAAAATCCCTATTGTAATTGCCGGAAGTATCATCGGTAGTACAACCTTGAAAAATATCTGTGTGTCAGTAGCTCCATCAATTGCTGCTGCCTCTTTATGTTGGTTTGGAACACCTTGAAGAGCTGCTATATATATAATCATTAGATATCCTACTCCTCCCCAAAGAGAAAGTATCAATATAGAGTAAAAAGAAATTTTAGGGTCTCCTATCCATGACTGATTTAAGAATTTTAACACAGTATTTTCAGCAATATAAGGTAATACCTTTGTAAAAATAAACATCCACATTAAACCACCAATAATCATACTAATCATATTGGGCATAAAACATATTGTTCTAAACCAAACTTTACTTTTATTACGCGATTCAATAAGAACAGCTAGGAATAATGCAATTACATTCTGTAAGATAACCATACAAGCCACATATTTTAAAGTAAAAATTATAGAATTCATAAACACAGGATCATCTGTAAGCGCTTCAATATAGTTAGAGAATCCTACCATATTATAGGTAGGATTCAAACCATTCCAATCTGTGAGACTGTACCAGATACCACCAGTTGCCGGTGCTAATACAAACACAGTATAGACTATTAATGCTGGTAATACGAAGGCTAACAGGATGAGTGTATCTTTATGTTTTTTTGAAGTTGACTTACTCATCTTGAATTGAACCTCCTTTTATTGTTGTGCCTTAAGTGCATCAGCCCAAGCTTTATCTAATGCATCTATTATATCCCCTTTTGTTACAGTTCCTGCATAATAGCTTTGTAACATTTGTGCTGTTTCATCTGTTACTCCACCTGGTAATGATAAATCTAAATATGCTTTTCCATCAGCTACATAAGTCATAGCCTCATCAACCCATGGGAAAGATTCATAATTGTGCATGTTTGCTATTGGATTGAACTTAAGTTGTTCAAATAACTCAGAAGAATCCTTTTCATCTAATATATAATTAAGTAAATCTTGTGCAACCTCCATATTTTTAGTTGTTGGTGAAATTGCAAGTGAAGTAGATGTAGATAAATTAATCATTGCTCCATCTGGATTATTGCTTACAGGTAATGGTGCAACACCTATCTTCATATCAGGATTAGCTTCTAGAATTGACTCTGACATCCATGGTCCTTGAACCCACATAGCCGCTTTACCATTAGCAAAATCTGCTGATCCTGCTGCACTACCTACTTCAAATGGTTTGTCTGTTCCATTTTCCATAATCATATCTATGATATCAAATACACCACTTACATCATCATAAGAACCATTTCCGTTGTTCATATTGTCAATAAAATCAGGATTTTCAGATGTTACTGTTCCACCTAGAGATAGAGCCATCATTAATTGAGGAATCCAAGACTCTTGAAAAGCTAACTCAAATGGAGTTATATCGTTTTCATTTAAAGTGTCAATAACGTCTTGCATTTCATCTAAAGTTGAAGGTACTTCAAGTTCTAGTTCATCAAATATTTCTTTATTATATAAGTAACCCCAAGCTAAACTTTCAAGAGGTAACGCTACAACTTTGTCGTCATAAGTAACTGTTTCTTTTACACTATCATATAAGTCGTCTGTAAATTCTTGATCTGATAAATCTGTTAAATATCCAGCTTCATAAAACGTTGGAATATCCGCAATAGCATGTAATGTGAATATGTCAGGTGCATCATTTGATGCTAAACGATTTTGAAGAATTTGTCCTGCCTGGTCTGCACTTGGCATCTCAAGCTCAATAGTTACATCAATATTTTTTTCTGCTAACTCTTTCTCTTTGAACTGTTCAAAATATTGCTCAAAATTATCTTTAAATCTAGGAAAACTCATAAACACTTTAAGTTCTACTTTCTCTGCTGGCTCAACAGTTTCACCATTATTGCTTGTTGCAGTATCATTTTTGTCACTATTAGCTATACCTCCACTACATCCTGTTACAATTGACAAAGTCAATGCCAACACCAAAGTTAAAGACATAAATTTTTTCATTTTAAAACCCCTCCCTATCTAATATCAAGTACGATTATATTATAGCCCAGTTTTTTTTCTAAATCTTTCAACAATATTAACTAGATTTATTGTACTTTATTGATATAAATTTGAGACTGTTTTCTCAAGCTTCCCGGAGTTAATCCATAATATTTTTTGAATACCTTATAAAAATATGCAATATCACTATATCCCACTATTGATGCAATATTCTTTATAGCTAACTGATTTTCGATTATCAGTTCTCTTGCTTTTTCCATCCTTAACCTAATAATAAAGTCTAGAATAGTCTCATTTTTTTGTGTCTTAAAGGTCCTACTTAAATATTCTTTACTCACATGAAAGTATTGAGCAACAGCCTCTAAAGATATAGTATCTTTATAATTTCGTTGTATGTAAGTAACAACTTGTGAAATATCTAAGTGTCTTTTATTATTCTGAATTTCCATGACTGCATTTATTGCATCACAATATAATTCCCTCATTTCATTAAAAACCTCTTCAACGGTACTCCAGTCACCTTTAATTTTTTCTGTCAACTTATCTTTATCCCATATATCATTAAATGATAATTCATTTTTAAGAATAAATTCTTCAATCATCATTATAAAATCATAGCCTATTCTTGAAATAACATCTACTTCATTAACATTTTTTTTAATATATTCCTCCAATTTTGCAAAGGTTTCCAAAACCATTCTTTCATTTAATTCCATTAAAAATGAAAATACTCGTTGATAATAATTTAAATATTCATCTAAATCATCATGGTTTAAAAATACATGTACATTTTTTAAGTTATTAAAACTATTTTGCTTTTCTTTATCAAGTTCATATATACATTTTCTTAAAGCTTCATTCAGTTCTAAAGGGTCAATAGGTTTAAGTAAATATTCTATTGCCCTAGAGCGAATGGCTTGTTTTAGATACATAAAATCATCATACCCACTCATAATAATAATTTTGATATTCTTATATTTTTCATTAACTACTTTTAAAAACTCTACACCATCCAATCCTGGCATCCTCATGTCTGTAATAATAATCGATGGAGTTAATGAGCAAATCTTTTCCATAGCCTTCAATCCATCATTAGCTTCTCCAACAACGTCTAACTTTAGTTCTTTCCATTTACCTAAAGCCTTAATAACTTCCCTTGACCATGGTTCATCATCAACTATTAATACTTTGTACGTCATGCTTGTCCCTCCCATTCTCTTTCTTTTATAATTAAAACAACTAAGGTGCCTAATCCTTCACTACTAAAAATCCTTACTCCAAAGCCTTTTCCAAATTTTAATTTCAACCTTGAGTCCACATTTCTAAGTCCAATGCCCGTACCTTTTCTTTTTACTAAAGGTGTATTCTTATCAACCTCTCCTCTAAAATTATTATTCAATTTACCTCTAATTTTCTTTAAATCTTTTTCCTTTATTCCAACACCACTGTCCTTAATCATTATGGCGATTCTATTGCCAATATGACTAATACGTAATTCTAACTTCCATTCTCCCACCTTGGGTTGTAAGCCATATTGAAATGCATTTTCTACAATAGGCTGCAAAGTAAATTTAGGCAATAAATACCTTTTCACTGATTCACTAACCCTAATCTTTACTTTACATCTTCCTTCAAAACGCTTTTGCTGTATCATTAAATAATTTTGTATATTTATTAATTCATCATTGATAGTAACCATATTAGAGTTATTGTCTATTGAATACCTTAATAAATCTCCTATTCCTCTAGTAATATCATATATTTCTGGAATGTTTTTAGACAATGCCATTCCCCCTATAAGTTGTAGGGTGTTATTTAAAAAATGTGGATTAATTTGAGCTTGAAGTGCAACTAACTGTGCATTCTTCAAATCAATTTCATGCTGGTATTCTTCCTCTATTAGTTCTTTCAATCGTTTTATCATAGAATTATATCCATTTTCAAGTAATATAATCTCATCAATACTTTGACCTGAATCAACTTTAAGGTCATGAATAAGATCCTTACTCATTGTTTTTGCTAAATTAACAATAGGTTTACTTATCTTCAAAGAAAATAATGTTGATATAACGATTGAAATTACTACAAATATACCTGCAATCACAAAACCAGCTTTAATAGTGTTGATTTCAGCCATTTTTATAAGGGAAGTAGGTACTGCTTTGATTAAAATTAATTTACCATCGTCTATTTCTCTTATGAAATAATAATAATCTTTAGTCTTAATATAATCATTATTCTTTTCATTATTTTTAAAATTCTCTACTTGATGCTTTATTTCTCTAGTATTTGAAATCTCACTTGTTCCCCATAAAAGGTCTATTTCATCATTAAATAAATATATACTACCCTCTTCCTCTGATTTAAGTATATTAAAGACTTTATCCAATACATTGCTATCAAGTCGTACAGCTAAACCTCCTTTAAGTTTTTTGTCTGGAAATCTATTAATACTGTGAACAGCATATATATGCTGGCCTATACTTTCAAAATAAATATTGGTATCTATATTTTCCAATCTATTCCAAGGTTGATTTTCAATGTTGATGGTGTCGATTTTTCCAGTAACATTATGACTAACGGTAAATGATTTATGACCTTCATGAACATAAAGGGTGAATTCATCAATTTTACTTGAATTAGTATATAATGATGTAGATAGTGTTTGTTTCATAAAATTTTGCGTTTTATATTGAACATAAATATCATCACTATCTAATTTACTCATACTATCCATTAATTCATCATTTAATTGCAAGGAATAAAACATTCTGTCTAATTGTTCAATTATATTTTCTAAATATTCTGCAGACCACATAACTCCAGAGGTATTTGCATTTATAATTTCTGGTTCAACCAAATTTCGCATATTTGTAGTTGCTATCATTGCAAATGCGATAATAGGAAGTGTTGTTAAACAAATCATCATACTCAATAGTCTAAATCTAATACTCGTTCTTCTCATATCTATTAATCCCCCTTATCCAGAAAACGTTTTCTCAATTCTAAAACACCAGGCAGTAGCAATAAATAATTCATACTTAAATTTTACATTATTGGCTAGTATTCATCAAACCTATTTTGATATAAGTTTAAAATATAAAAAGATTCTCCTTTGAAAAGAGAATCTTTTTGGTTGATTATTTAATAAAAACAGGGACATCCTCTATTTAATAAAGGTTGTCCCATTGTTGCTCATCTTATTACAACTGCCTACATTGTAATACCAATATTTTTCTAAATTATACTCTACACGGTAAATATTTTCAACTAAAATGAAAGTAAGTATCTATCCTTATATCAACCTCGGGGTACTGCTAAAACAACAATTTATCCATACCTCTCGAGGTTAAAAAACTATGTTAAATTAGGTAGCGTATCATTATAGACAACTACTTTATTTCGTCCAGAATTTTTTGCATAGTAGAGAGCGCTATCTGCGCATCGGATTAGTTGTTGTGTAGAATTTATATTATAATTAGGAATAGAAGCAATACCAATACTTATAGTTGTTTTTCTCTTGCAGAAGTTTTGAGATTTTTCTTCAATAAGTATTCTTATTCGTTCAGCAATTTTAGAAGCATGTTTCATTGATACATTTTTTAATACAGCAATGAATTCTTCTCCACCATATCTAAAAAAGATATCATTGTTTCTCAATACAGAATAGACTATTTTAGAGATTTCACAGAGTACTATATCACCAGTAGAATGTCCATAAGTATCATTAATTTTTTTAAAATTATCCATATCAAACATTAAAATTGTTAGTGAAAGGTCTGATTGTTTAGCATGTACAAATTCTTCCGTTAGTAATCTCATACCAAAACCACGGTTAAATGATTTTGTTAAACTATCTTTGGAAGCTAGTTGCATATACTTATTATGAATTAGTGCATTATTTAATGCTAAGGCTAAGCTTTGACTATAAAGTTTTAATCTATCTTTTGTTATCTTTGAAAATGTATATTGGGTTAATAAAATAATTGCACCAATCTGTTTTTGCTTATACTCGATCGGTTCAATAATTAATTCTTTCAAGTTAAATTGTTCTAGTTGAGTATTTATTAGAGAAGTACTGGAAATATGTGAATTAAAATGTTTGTTGTTTTTGTAAATATTCAAAAAAAATTCATTAGTGCTAATTTGATTTGCATTATTTATACCTAAAGAGTTAAGTACTTTAAGTGTGTCCTTTGATTCTAATAAAATTGCACCTAATTCTGCTTTAGCCATAGCCATAAGCTGAGAAAGAGCCTCTTTTGATAAAGTATCTATGTCTAAATTACTTGTAAGCATTTCAGTATACTTGCTGATATCCCTTTCTCTTTCAAGAGAAACATATAGGGTCTCAACAAGATTATTAAATGCTTTGGCAGTTATCCCTAATTCATCTTCAGAATATATTTCTACACAATAGCTATCTAATTCATTATTCAGTATTTCATTTATGGAAGTTGATTGTTTTAAGCTTTTCTCAATACTACTCATTCTATTAGTAAGTAATTTCAATCGGTCTCCTATAATAAATCTAGCTAAGATAATATTTATAGTACCTACAATTAATCCTGCACTAATACAAAACAAAAAGAAAATTGGTCGAAAAACTATTTTAGAAGGAATTTTTGCAAAGAAAAGTATAATTGGAAATATCAAACCTATTAAAATTCCAAAACCCATCATAAAAATAGCTAAATCTACAAATACCTTACGAGTAATACGGAACATAATAACTCACCTTTTTCAATAATTAGTATTATGATAATAATATAACAATATTTACATATAAGAATTATACCATTAATTTAAATTTAAGTAAATTAACATTAATTTTACGTTTAATTGTTAGGATATATTTAACAACAGTATAGATAATATTATAATTTTTAAGGCAAGACATTTTAGACTCCCCTTATACTCAAACATTAAAATGCAATGTTGCATTACCATAAAAAATTGCCAGACCATGCATTATATCAAGATAATAAATTCTTACTAGATCTTCGCTAATTAGCCCCCTATGTAATTTACTATTCATCTCATTACTATTTATATCCATAATGTCTCCTCTGTTAAAAATTTTTTGTTTCATATAGTCTATGGTATAGAGTAACTCTAATGTCAATAGTTTTAAAAAAAACAAATCTCTAGTTTTAGAGATTTGTTTTTATAATTTATCCATAATTAATCCTTTTCTACGATTTTTTTAGTCTTATTTGTAACTCAAATAGTTCTTTATCTTCATCTGTAAGATGCAAACTTTCAATCCCTTTTTCTAAATCAGCCTCGTTAATATTTGGACACCAGGGGTACTGCCAAAGAAAGGCTATAGTGTAACGGAAGACTTTCTTTGGTTACTAATACACATCATCAGTGGAATCAAACATTCCAAGCAATCCAATCAAAGCAGCGAAGGCTATAGAAGCAACTGGCCATACAATCCAAGTTATTCCCCAAGCCATTGTCCACAAACTCCATCCGATATAAATAGCTGTAACAAGTGGCCAATAGAAAGCTGCAAGTTTTTCAGTACGTTTCATTTGTTTTCTTTTATGTGGTGCATAATCTCCTTCACCAACAATAAAATTAAGAGCATTGTACATTATTGAAGCTGGTACAATGATATAAATACCTAAACCAACCATCAAAATCAGTACAACCACCATAAAAAGTGCCATTATTCCTGATTCCATTAACATTGCTACTGTAAGCAAAGGTAGAACACTGATCATAAATAATATGATGCCTATAGTGATTCTTTTTAAATACTGGGGCTTGTAGTTTTTAATTTTCTCATTAAAAATACCTCTAACACCATACTCAAGTTCAAAATGTGTTGCTTCTAATTTTTCAAAATCTGCACTGTAATAGTTGATTCTAACTAAAAATACAATCCCTATTGCGAGTATCATAAAGAGTAAAATAAGCCCAATTGCGGTAGCTATATTAGATGTCAAATTAAAAGTATTTTGTTCTGCAAGTGCAAGTAAAAATAATAATGGTACAATTGAATAAATACATAAAAGAACTCCTTTTGAAATCAATTTAGATGCTTCACTCTTATTTTGAACATAATGTGTTGCTTCCTCTAAAGTAACTTTTTTAAGAAATGTATCTATATCTTCAGTAGTTTCTTCTACATCTTCAATTTCATCTTTCATCAAATAATCTGTTGACACACCAAATATCTTACTGAGCATAAGAATTTTGTTCAAGTCAGGTATACTTCTAGCACTTTCCCATTTAGAAATAGACTGCCTTGACACACTCATTTTTTCAGCCAATTCTTCCTGCGACCATCCAAACTTCTTTCTCAATTTTACAATTTTATCTGCTAATATCATGTTGATTCCTCCTAATCATCTTTTGATACGTCAAGTCTACCACAGATAGCAATTGCATGCTATCAAGTCTACTTAGAAATATGTCAACTGACAGTTGCATCTATGATAGACTATGAGATTTAAGGGTTTACATCCATCAAAAGAAAATTTTACACCCCAAGGGTAGTTCCAGAAAATCAATGACGTGAGGAATTAATTTTCTAGTTGCTACAAGCAATCCAATCAAAGCAGCGACAAATTGTTCATAACCCTCTAGGGTACTACCAATAACAACCACTCCAATAAAAAAGCAGCTCCTTTTAGAACTGTTTTTCACGGTTGCTTTTTCTTTTTTATATATCTTTCATCAATTAATTTTTGTATTGCAACAAGAATACTTGGAATAATTAAACACGTCAGAATATAACTAAGAGCCATTTGAGACATGCTAATGCTTCTTGCTAACTTACTAATTGGTGTGATTTCTCCATAACCAACTGTAAAGTAGGTAACAAAACTATAGTACAAAGAGTCGAATTCAATTCCCTCACTATAATTAAATGCTTCAATATTGTTAATTGCTATATTATTATATATTAACGAATATGTACTCACAACAGTTCCCACAAGTATTATAAACGCAACTAATATATATCCAAGTTTTAATCCCTGTCTACGGCGATTATCATCTTCTGGGGCATGATACATATTACTAATTACTGCAAAAATGTTAACAATTAACGATATAAACAGCATTACAGTCAGAATAACTACTAAACCATTAACTCTATAATTAGTATCTGCAAATAATAGACTTGCTATATAATTAATCATGCTAGCTAGAATAAAGGTATTAAATATCTTAAATTTTAAATTTACTCTAAATGGTAAAATCCATAAAAATACTACTAAAAAGAATCTCCCCACTAATATTGGTTGTTCTGGTCTATTTATTAATATTATTAAACTGATTAATGTTAACAGATACAAAATCTCAAATTTATTTCTAACAAAAAAATTTTTAACTATATTCATAAGTTTTATACCTCAATTTTGTTTTAAGCTTCCCCATAAGGATAACTTTCTGATAGCTTTATAATCACATATTTGGCTGTTTTTATAATCTTAACTCTTAAAAATACCTACTTTAAATATTTACAATCAAGAGATTCTATTGTTTTAATAATTTCTTCATCAAAATAACCACTATCCATTCTGATCTTATTTGTTAATTATATTTAAGTACACTTTTAATCCATAATTTCTAGTATTATTTTAACATGAATTAAGTGTTAAAGTAACTCTGACTAATTGCAATACACTCTCAAATAATTTTATTTTTAAACATCAGAAAAATTTTCGTACTATTTCACTAGAAAACGAATGACGTAAGGAATTTATTTTCTGGTTTCTATATATTGATACACAAAGACACAAATCCAGCATCAAATGCGATGCTGGATTTTAAAACTACTTTCTATAAAAAAGTTCGTCAGCTGCACTTCCTCACGAATACCCCTAGGGGTAAAAAACAATTTATGTCATTTGCACTAAGTTAATGATATTTTTTTTCTATATTATTATCCCATTACAGTGGTCTACTTCATGCTGAATAATTTGGGCAATCCATCCTGTGTACTTATTCTTTCGTTTTTTAAACCCTGAATCTAAATATTCCACTTCTATTTCTTTATATCTAATAGTTTTCCTGACACCTATTAACGATAAACAACCCTCTTCTGTTTCATATTCTCCTGACTTATTCACTATAACAGGATTAACCATAGCAACGCTCGCAAATCCCATGTTTATTGCAATAATTCTTTTCTTAACGCCAATCATATTAGCTGCTAATCCTACACAACCTTCTTCATTTGCTTTAAGCGTATCAAGTAAATCCTTTATTACCTGCATATCCCCTTCTGTAGCAAGTTCTGATTTTTTATTAAGAAAAAATATATCTTTCATAATTGATTTGACCATATGTTATACTCCTTTATTTTTGTCTTTGCTATTATTCAGCACGTAAAAAGATTGATTTTTATCATATATAAATTTTACATTATTAAGAAGGGTGATTCAAATGGATCTGTATACAAAAATAATTCAGTCTCAAATTGTGAGGCTGAATTATTTAGTATTTTACTCTTTTTAAATCAGTTTGTTAAATTTTACATATATCAGGAAGTACCAGATACTCTTATGGCACAAACTCATTTGGATCACTTCCTAATATTTTCTGATAAAACAAGTTCATCAAGAAAGAAAAAACAGCTCCTTTAGGAACCATTTTAAATAGCTTGTCGCTAGTAATATTTAGATTTCAAGGGGCTTCCAACAAATAGCCTGCGTTAAGAATTCATTTATTGGTTACTATTGGTTGCTCTCTTATAGCAAATCTACTATATCGGGAAGTACCTGGTACCCTTGTGGAACAAACACATTTTTACCACTTGCTATCTGGTTTTTATTAGTCTTCTTTACGACCATCCGGACACTTCTTGCCTTTTACAGCTCCCGGTTTTCCTGTTTTGAAATCATTTTGCATATAATCAATGACCTCGTCCGTTGTA
>DAOUPR010000115.1 GCA_030626065.1 Clostridium sp.
CCTATTCCATATGCACATTTTGTAACAACAACAACACATAAGACATTAAGAGGCCCTAGAGGTGGAGCTATAATGTGTAAGAAAGAATTTGCAAAAGCAATAGATAAGGCGATTTTCCCTGGTATACAAGGGGGACCATTAATGCATATAATTGCTGCTAAGGCGGTATGTTTTGGAGAAGCTTTAGAAAGTGATTTTGTTGACTATGCAAAAAAAATTAAAAAGAATGCAAAAATACTAGAAATTGAGCTGAAAAAATATGGCTTTAGAATTGTTTCAGGTGGAACGGATAATCATCTTTTACTTTTAGATTTGAATAATAAAGAAATTACGGGCAAAGAAGCTGAAAAATTACTTGATTCCGTTGGGATAACTGTAAATAAAAATACTATTCCTTATGAAACTAGGAGTCCGTTTGTAACAAGTGGTATTAGAATTGGAACTCCGGCGGTTACAACAAGAGGTTTTGGGGAAGAAGAAATGAAAGAAATTGCATACTTGATTAATGAAACTATTGAAAAGAGAGATGAAAATTTAACCGAAATTAAAGAAAGAGTTCATCAATTGTGTTCGAAATTTCCTATATATTAAGAAGATCATTAACTGATCTTCTTTTTTTATAGAAAAATATCAAAAAAAAATAAAAAAATCAATATGAAAACATTTTCATTGCTGAATTGATAATTGACAAAAGCGTAATTACCAAATATAATATCTAATATAAGTTAATAATATTAAATCAATAATTTTTATAAGTTTTAATTATTAAATTGATAAATTCATGCATTTATAACTTCGATATTTATTAATTCAATATTATTAATTTATTACTAAAATTTCATAGGAAATTTAAAATTTAAAGGAGGACTTATTTATGGATTTAACAAATGTCATTACAGGTGTCGATACGGTTTGGGTATTATTTGCAACTACTTTGGTGTTTTTTATGCAAGCAGGTTTTGCTATGGTGGAAGCAGGTTTTACAAGAGCTAAAAATGCTTCTAACATAATTATGAAAAATTTAATGGATTTTTCAGTAGGAACTCTAATATTTTGGGCTTTAGGATTTACGATAATGTTTGGGGAAGACAAGTTTGGTTTGGTTGGAACAGGTAATTTGTTCGCTAATTTTGATTTGGGACTAAATATACCAACATCTGCATTTTTGATATTCCAAACAGTGTTTTGTGCAACAGCTGCAACAATTGTTTCTGGAGCTATGGCAGAGAGAACAAAATTTAAGTCATACTTGATTTATAGTTTTGTTATTAGTGCTTTTATTTATCCTATAGTTGGACATTGGATATGGGGCGGTGGCTGGTTAGCTAAAATGGGATTCCATGATTTTGCTGGTTCTACTGTAGTTCACTCTTTAGGTGGTTGGGCAGCTCTAGTTGGTGCATGGATATTAGGACCTAGAATAGGTAAATACGATAAAGATGGAAAGGCTAAATGTATTCCAGCTCATAATATTACAATTGGTGCTTTAGGTGTATTCATTCTATGGTTTGGATGGTTTGGATTTAACCCTGGTTCAACTTTATCAGGGATGGATGTAGAAGGTATTGGACACATTTTTGTTACTACAAACTTAGCAGCAGCAATGGGTGCTACAGTTTCAATGTTTCTAACATGGTTCAAAAGTGGTAAGCCAGAAATTGGAGCAACTTTAAATGGTGCTTTAGCAGGGCTTGTTGCAATCACAGCAGGTTGCGATGCGGTTTCAGCAGCTGGAGCAGTAGTGATTGGCTTGTTTGCAGGAGTTGTTAATGTATATGCAGCTGAATTTATTGAAACAAAATTGAAAATTGATGATCCGGTTGGGGCAATAACAGTTCATGGTGTAAATGGAGCACTTGGGACAATTTTAGTTGGATTTTTAGCTACTGAAGGTGGATTATTATATGCGGGTGGAGCTAGCTTACTTATTACTCAAATAATTGGAGTAGTAGCTGTAGCAGCTTGGACACTAGGAACAGCATTTGTATTATTTAAAATAATTGATGCAACAGTTGGGTTAAGAGTAGATGCTGAAGAAGAAATTGTTGGTTTAGATTTAAGAGAACATGGAACATCTGCTTATCCATGTTTTTATACCAAAGCTAAAGGTGGAGAGGCTCCTTTAAGTGTTAGTAAACAATAATACAAGTAAAAAAATATAAGTAAAACAAGAGTCTATGAATGTGGGCTCTTGTTTTATATGTTTATTTAAAAAAATTATTTGTTGGGAAACATATATTTATTGAAAAAAATTATTGTTACTTATATTACAAGAAAATTCAATCAATTTAAACAATTACGAATTTCATACATTATTTCACGTTACTAGCAGACAAAGTTTAAAATAATTGATATAATAATAATTGTTACGATATTAGTAAATATTTCTTTGGTACAAATAACAATAAAAAGATAAAATATTAGTAATAATAGGGATGCATTAATAAATATTTCTTATTAAGGTATTGTGTACTTTATGCGTTTTTGTGTATAATGAAACTGTTTATTGATATTATTTTTGTAAGGGATAATTAATTTTGTTTTTAGTGATTAAAATTTAAGTGTTTATTTATAAGAGGATAAGCACTATAGTGATTGTCCTATACAAAATGTTGACTAGTAATTTTGGATAAACAATTATATTTTGGTTAAACTAAAAATTATAATTTGCCCTCAAACTTGCCTTGTGCGAGTTTAAAACATATAGAAAGAAGGTATACAAGATGAGCAAAATGAAAACTATGGATGGTAATACTGCTGCTGCACACGTTTCTTATGCATTTACAGATGTTGCTGCAATATTCCCAATTACACCATCTTCACCAATGGCAGAGCATGTAGATGCATGGGCTGCAGAAGGAAGAAAAAATATTTTTGGTCAAACTGTTAAAGTTGTAGAAATGCAATCTGAAGGTGGAGCATCTGGTGCAGTGCACGGATCTCTTCAAGGTGGAGCGTTAACTACTACATACACAGCTTCTCAAGGTTTATTATTAATGATTCCTAACATGTACAAAATTGCAGGTGAATTATTACCATGCGTATTCCATGTTAGTGCTAGAGCAGTTGCAAGTCATGCTTTATCAATATTTGGAGATCATTCAGATGTTATGGCTGCAAGACAAACTGGTTTTGCTATGATTGCATCTAATGGTGTTCAAGAGGCTATGGATTTAGGAGCAGTTGCTCACTTAGCAGCTATTAAGAGCAGAATTCCTTTCCTTCATTTCTTTGATGGTTTCAGAACTTCTCATGAAATACAAAAAATTGAAGTACTTGAATATGATGATTTAGCTAAGCTTGTTGACTATGACGCTGTAAAAGCATTCAGAGATAGTGCCCTTAACCCAGAGCATCCTGTTACAAGAGGTACTGCGCAAAACCCAGATATATTCTTCCAAGCAAGAGAGTCTGCTAATAAGTTTTATGATGCTATTCCTTCAATAGTTGAAGATTATATGGGTGATATAAATAAAATAACAGGTAGAGACTATCAATTGTTTAACTATGTAGGAGCAGAAGATGCGGAATACGTAATTATAGCAATGGGATCTATTTGTGATACTGCTCAAGAAGTGGTTGAATACTACAATGCAAAAGGAGAAAAATATGGTTTATTAAAAGTTAGACTATATAGACCTTTCTCTATAGAACATTTCTTAAAAGCAATGCCAAGTACAGTTAAAAAAGTTTCTGTTTTAGATAGAACAAAAGAACCAGGTGCTATTGGAGAACCTTTGTATTTAGATGTTAAAGCTTTATATTCTGGTAAAGAAAACGCTCCAGTAGTTGTAGGCGGAAGATATGGTTTAGGTTCTAAAGATACAACTCCTTCTCATATAGCTGGTGTATTTGAAGACTTGAAATCAGAAAATCCAAAAGATGGATTTACTATTGCTATAGTTGATGATGTTACTCACACATCACTTGAAGATGTATCTGGAATAGATACAATTAAAGAAGGAACTACAGCTTGTAAATTCTGGGGATTAGGATCAGATGGTACTGTTGGGGCTAATAAAAGCGCAATCAAAATCATCGGAGATAACACTGATATGTATGCTCAAGGTTACTTCTCATATGATTCAAAAAAATCTGGTGGGGTAACAATTTCGCACTTAAGATTTGGTAAAAATCCTACTAACTCTCCTTATTTAATTAATAAACCTCATTACGTAGCTTGTCAAAACCAATCTTATGTAGATAAATATGAATTATTAGCTGGATTAAGAGATAATGGTACTTTCTTATTAAACTGTATCTGGACACCAGAAGAGTTAGATGAAAAATTACCAGGTAGTTTAAAAAGATATATTGCAGAGCATAACGTTAACTTCTATACAATCGATGCTATAAAAATAGCTCAAGAAATCGGTCTTGGTGGAAGAATAAATATGATTATGCAAGCTGGCTTCTTTAAGTTAGCAAATATTATCCCTATAGATGAAGCAGTTAAATACCTTAAAGATGCTGTTGTTAAATCATACGGTAAAAAAGGTCAAAAAGTTGTTGATATGAACTACGCTGCAATTGATAAAGGATTAGAAGCAATTGTTAAAATAGATATACCTGAAAGCTGGAAAACAGCTGAAGATGTTCAAATAGAAAAAGCTGAATTACCTAAGTTCTTTGAAGATATTTGTGTACCTGTAAATGCACAAAAAGGTGATGAGCTTCCAGTAAGTGCGTTCGCTGGTGTAGAAGATGGTCAATTCCCAGCAGGATTAGCTGCTTATGAAAAAAGAGGAATTGCTGTTAATGTTCCAGAGTGGTTACCAGAAAATTGTATCCAATGTAACCAATGTTCTTATGTATGTCCTCATGCTGTATTAAGACCTGTATTATTAACAGAGGAAGAAAAGAACAATGCACCTGAAGGATTTAAAGTTACTGAAGCAAAAGGAATTAAAGGAGATAAAGTATATTATTCTATGACTGTTAGTGCATATGACTGTACAGGTTGTGGAAACTGTGCTGATATTTGTCCTGCTAAGAATAAAGCGTTAGTAATGGAAAGTGCTGAAACTCAATACAAAGTGCAACCAAGCTTTGATTATGCAAGCAAATTACCAACTAAAGCTAACCCAACAAATAAATATACAGTTAAAGGTAGCCAATTTGAATTACCATTATTCGAATTCTCAGGAGCTTGTGCTGGTTGTGGAGAAACTCCATATGCTAAACTTGTAACTCAATTATATGGTGATAGAATGATGATAGCTAATGCTACAGGTTGTTCTTCAATCTGGGGTGGTTCAGCTCCTTCAACTCCATATACAGTAAACCAAAAAGGTCAAGGACCAGCTTGGGCAAACTCATTATTTGAAGATAATGCTGAGTATGGTTTAGGAATGCACACAGGTGTTGAACAAGTAAGAAATAGATTAGCATTACTTGCTGATAAAGCACAAGAAGAAGCAATATCTGATGAATTAAAAACAGCATTAGTAGAATGGAAAGCCGTTTTAAATGACGGAGAAGCTTCTAAAGCTGCAACTGCTAAATTAATGCCATTATTAGAAGCAGAAAAATCTAATTCAGTTATAAAAGAAATAGAAGAAAGAAAAGATTACTTAGTTAAGAGATCAGTTTGGATCTTTGGTGGTGACGGATGGGCTTATGACATCGGTTATGGTGGTGTTGACCATGTACTTGCATCTGGTGAAGATATAAACATATTTGTATTCGATACAGAAGTTTATTCAAACACTGGTGGTCAGGCTTCAAAAGCTACTCCTTTCTCTGCAATTGCTAAATTTGCAGCAGCAGGTAAGAGAACTAAGAAGAAAGATCTTGGTATGATGGCAATGAGTTATGGATACGTATATGTTGCTCAAATAGCTATGGGCGCTGATAAAAATCAAACTATCAAAGCTATTAAAGAAGCAGAAGCTTATCCAGGACCATCATTAATAATTGGTTATGCTCCATGTATTAACCATGGTATAAAATCTGGTATGGGAACAAGCCAAGTTCAAGAGAAGAAAGCAGTAGAATGTGGATACTGGAATTTATACAGATTCAATCCAGATTTAAAAGAAGCTGGAAAGAATCCTTTCACTCTTGATCAAAAAGAGCCAAAAGGTGACTTTAAAGCATTCTTACTTGGTGAAGTTAGATATGCGTCACTTCAAAAAGTTCGTCCAGAGTTAGCAGATGAATTCTATGCTAAAACTGAAAAAGATGCAAAAGAAAGATTTGAATCTTATAAAAGATTAGCAGAAATGCAATATTAATTTTAAAAAAAGAGTTTCCTTTTGGAAACTCTTTTTTTTATATGAAGAATTAATTGGTAAAGAATTATGAATTTCTAAATATGGTAACAAAATTAATAGAAATGGTATTATATCACTAGATTATAAATTTAACTTTTGAGCAAAATAATAAATGAAAAGGAGATGAATTTTTATGAATGATATGAAAGATTATATGGATTGGACTAGGAAAAAAATGAAAAAAATGACTAAAGGTTGGAGAAAAACAGCCAGAAAAATAAAAAATATGTTTTAAAGAATATGCAAATGCATACTCTTTTTGTATAACCCCTTTTAAAATTTTGATTTTGTGGTAAAATTGTTTTTAGCATTATAATTTTAGGAGGATGAAAAAATGGATAATAATGATTTTGAAAGAGACAATGAAATTTTAGATGATATGGAAGAGGAAACAATTTCTATTGAGATTGAAGATGAAGATGGAAATATGATCCCTTGTGAAATAGTTGATGGTTTTGCTTTTAAAGGGAATGAATATGCTCTTGTAAAAAATTCAGAGAATGATACTGTATATTTATTTAAAGTTGTCGGTGATGACGATGAAGAGGCAGAATTAGTAGTACCTGACGATGAAGAATTTAATGAAGCTTCTGCTCATTATGAAAAACTAGTTGAAGAAGAATAAAAAGAGACTGATATTCAGTCTCTTTTTTGGAGGTGTTAGAATGGAAAAACTTGCAATATTTGATGTTGATTTTACACTTACTAGTAAAGAATCTCTTTTAGAATTATATTTATATATGTTAAGGAAAAATAAAAAATTAATAAAGTTTGTGCCTAACAGTCTGAAATCAGCAGTTTTTTATGGTATAGGAGCCTATAATGCAAAAGAGTCAAAGGAAAAATTCATGAGATTCTTTGATGGAATTAAAATTGAAGAATTAAATATAATAGCTAAACAGTTCTATAAGGATAGACTTAGTCAGATTTTATATGCTGATGCAATAAAAACACTTAAAGATTTTAGTAATAAGGGTTATAAAGTATATTTAATATCTGCTTCTCCAGAAGTATATTTAAACGAGTTATATAATATAAAGGAAGTTGATAAAATTATAGGAACAAAACTAGTTAGTGAAAATGGAGTATATAGAAATATTGTTGATGGAGAGAATTGTAAAGGGGAAGAGAAAGTAAGGAGATTAAGAGAAGTTCTTAAGGAAGAAAATATTGAAGTGGATTTTGCTAATTCATATATGTATTCTGATTCATTATCAGATTTACCTTTATTTAAATTAGTAGGTAATCCTTATTTAATTAATTATAAAAAGAAGCATAAAGAGATTGTCAATCTCAAATGGAGTTAAGAGGTGAAATCGTGGGGGAAGCAATAGGAGAAATTGTTATAAAGAATAATTGTGTTATTTCTATTACACAAATTAATGAAAGTAATATTTTGACAGATGATTCAGTTTATGAAGTAATAAGAATAATTGAAGGAGTTCCTTTGTTTTGGGAAAATCATTTTGAGAGATTCCAAGGAAGTATAAAAGCTAAGAATCATACTGTTAGTATTAGCAGAATAGATTTTAAAAATAGTATTATGAAAGTTATCACTGCAAATAAAGTTAATACTGGTAATGTTAAAATTGTTTATAATATAATTAATAAAGAATGTTTTGTGTTCTTTATTAAACATAACTATCCACAAAAACAGTTATATGATTGCGGTGTAGATGTATCTTTATTGCAATTTAAAAGAGAAGATCCAAATATTAAATTAGTGAAAAATTATTATAAAAAGTTTACTACTGAGTATAGAAAAAAAAAGAATACCTATGAGGTTATTCTTTATGATAAAAATGGTGATATTAGTGAAGGAAGTAGATCAAATGTTTTTTTTATAAAGGGAAATGTGATCTATTCTTCTCCAAGTAAAAGAGTACTTTTGGGAATCACTTTACAAAAAATATATGAGATTTGTAAAACATTTGATATTGAGATAGTTGAAAAGATTATTAACAAAAGTGATTTAGATAATTATGATTCGATTTTTTTAACAGGAACATCAACAAAAGTATTGCCGGTTAAGAGTATTGAAAAAATCAACTTCGATATTAATAATAAAGTATTAAAAACTTTGATTAAAGAATACAATAATTTGGTAGTGGATTATATATATAAATACAAAAAATAAAAGTATAGGAATTTTTTCTTATACTTTTATTTTTTTAGTTATTGTAAATTTTCTATTGTTGTAGTTATAGTTGGAATTACTTGTTTTTTTCTGGATAGAATATTTTCAGCATAATACCATTGTTCATTATTATCAATATTGAAGGCTTTACTAAATATATCATTATCTTTTCCAACGTAAACAAAGCGTGTTCCATTTTTGAAAATATCTGTTATCATTAGTACTAATAGATTATAATTTTCGCTATTAGATTTCATATTCATGTAGTTTATTAAGTCATCCTTTATTGGTTCAAATTCTTTTTGGTTCATTGTATTAATTTGTGCCACTCCTATTTTTTTGCCCATTAACGTAAAGGTTTTGAAATCTTGATTAAATATATCTTTTGGTGTTTTGCCTTGAATAGAAGTTCCAGCATTAAACATTTTATCAGCAAAGTCATAAATATCTATATTTGCAATATTAGCTAATCGATTCAGTACTATTTTATCAATGCTAGTTGCAGTAGGAGATCTAAATAATAGGGTGTCTGAGATAATAGCCGAAGCTAGTATACCCGCTATTTTTCTTGAAGGTCTTATACCACTTTCGAAAAACTTTGAGGCTATTATGGTAGAAGTACTACCTACAGG
>DAOUPR010000176.1 GCA_030626065.1 Clostridium sp.
GGAAAAGAGGAAGTTGCTGTGTACGAGATACATATTACAATTTTAAGTCAATTAAAAAAATGTGGATTTAGTAAAACAGCAGAAAAATTTAATAAAGCGAGTACTTTAACGGATTGATGAAAAACTACCTATTTCAGGTAGTTTTTTTATTAGGTTAATATACTTTTTTAAAGGCTCTGCTTTAGAATATTCTTGATATTAAAAAGTTGTTTAAATAATAATGTGCAACTATAAAACAAATGTGAAATTTGCAATTTGCAATTAGCAATTAAGGATGATTTTGCTACTCAAAATCTTTGAATTAATTTAATTAAAGATTCTCGACCATAGGAAAGAATCATCCAGAATTGTGCATTGTGCATTGTGCATTGTTTTTGAATTTGATGTATGGACTAATATATAACCTATATAGTATAATTATTTAGTGAATTAAAGTGTATTTTAATAATGATGAAAGAGATGGTGGATAATGTGGGTGAAAGTTTAATATTTATTTTAAAGGCAATAATTATTGGTATTGTTGAAGGGGTTACGGAGTTTATTCCTGTATCTTCTACAGGGCATATGATTTTAATCGGTGATTTGATAAAATTCACACAAGGTACTATGCCAGCAGAGTTATATACCAAAGAGTACATAGACATGTTTTCAGTGGTTATACAATTAGGAGCAATACTGGCTATTGTTGTACTATATTGGAACAAAATAATGGATTCTTTTAAAAATTTTTCACCAAAGGCAAAAAATTCAGGATTCAAATTTTGGTTGAATATTGTCGTAGCTAGTATCCCGGCTGTTATTTTTGGGTTTATGCTAGATGACTATATAAAAGAAAAATTATTTTATCCTATACCTGTAACGGCAGCATTGTTTGTGGGTGCAATATGGATGATTTTTGCAGAAAATAAATTTAGAAATAAATATACAACTGATAATATTGATAGAATTACTTTAAAACAAGCATTTATAATAGGGTGTTTTCAGTGTTTAGCTATGTGGCCAGGAATGTCAAGATCAGCCTCTACAATAATAGGGGGATGGATAGTAGGATTATCAACAGTTGCAGCAGCAGAATTTTCATTTTTCTTAGCTATACCGATAATGTTTGGAGCTTCTTTATTATCTTTGCTAAAATTAGAAATTGCTTTAAACTCTGTTCAAATTATTGCATTAACCATTGGTTTTATAGTTTCATTTATTGTAGCACTTGTTGTAGTTGAGAAATTTATAGGTTTCTTAAAGAAAAAACCTATGAGGATATTTGCTATTTATCGAATTATAATATCTATAGTATTTCTTATACTGATATTTACCAACATTGTAAATTTCACACCAGTTAGTTAAGAAATGTGTATTAAAGAGCTCAAATTGAGCTCTTTTTTTATTGCATAGGAAAGGATGTTTTTTCTTTCCTATGCAATAAAAAATATGAGTAAATATTTATGAATACAAAATGGAATTATATATAATATAGATTTGATTTCGAAAAAATGTTAGAATTTTCATATATAACTTATTTTTTATGAATAATAATAGGTAAGAAGAATTATAATTATTAGTTTGTATAGATCTATTTAGGAGGTATTGATGGTGAAAAATAAACTTAATAATTTTGTGATGGTAATAGTAGTAACCTTGTTTTGGGTTATATTGAATGAAGAACTATCTGTATTTAATATAATTTTTGGATTCATTTTAAGTTTAATAACGTTATTTGTTACAAACAGTTTTTATATAAATGAAAATTATTCGAGGAATTATAGTTTGAATATTCTTTTTTTAATTAAGTTTTATTTTTTCTTGATTTATAAGATTATATTGTCTGGTATAAAGCTTATTCCGATTATTATTTGTGGGAAGGAAAATATAAGAATTGTTGATATTTATACAGGTTTAGAAAATAAGTTAAATATTACGCTTTTATCGAATGCAATTACCTTAACGCCAGGAACAATAACTGTAGAACAAAATGGTAATCATTTGAAAGTGTTATGGATTAATTGTACTACGGAAAACAGTGCAAGAGCAGGAGAAATAATTAAAGGTGATTTTGAAAGATTGATTAAAAGAGGGGGAGTATAAATGTTTTTAACGATAATAATGATAAGTATAGCTTTGTTAGGCGGTAGTGTTCTTATTAGATTGATTAGAGCCTCTTCTATTTGGGATAGGATATTAGGTCTTAACTTATTTTCAGCAAAAATCACTATGTTAATAGTATTATATGCTTTATATAAAGAAGAAACATTTTTCCTAGACATAGCAATTGTTTATGCTCTATTAGGTTTTATATCTATTATATTTATTTCGAGGTTTATTAGAAATAAGGGGAAAATTTAAACCAATGAACAATGCTTTTAAACCAATGCACAATGCACAATGCACAATGCACAATGCACAATGCACAATGCACAATGCACAATGAACAATGCACAATCAAAGTCAAAACCAAAGTCAAAATCAAAGTCAAAGTCAAAAACAAAGTCAAAACCAGAATTAAAACCAAAACCAGAATTAAAACCAAAACCAGAATTAAAACTAAAACCAAGGGCAAAGTCAAATTCTAATTAAAATATAATAAAGAATAAAGAATAAAGAATAAAAGATGAAAGATGAAAGATGAAAGATGAAAGATGAAAGATAAAGAAAAACAAAAATATATGTAAAGAGCAATGTACATTTGTTTTAAGGAATTTAGTAATGATTTTCTTATTCTTTGTAAGTTTTAATTAATTAAAGATTCTCTGAGGTACGAGGAGAATCATCCGAAATTGCACTCTGCACTCTGCAAATTGCGCATTTTTATGTGAATTAAAATTGATAATTTAAACAATAGACTAAATAAAAGCAATACTCTAAAATAAAGCAAAAAGAAAGGAGAGGTTTTATGCAGGAACTAATTGGGAATGGTTTGATAGTAGCTGGGGTTATATTTATGGCTTTTGGTATTATTGGTATTTATAGATTTAATAAATTTTATGCTAGAATACTTACTGCTTCTACTATAGATACTGTGGGATTTATTCTTTTAATGCTTGGAGTAATAGTTAGAGCAGGGTTTAATTATTTTTCTTTAAAAGTATTTTTGATTATGATTATTGTTACTATAATTAATCCTGTATCCACGCACTCTATTGTTAGGTCTGCATATAAAAGTGGATTTAGAGAAAAGTAGGAGAGGTGCTTATGTTAAAAATATTTTTGATTTTAGCTATAATATTTGCGTTTAGTGCAATAAATGTAAATAAAATGAGAGTTTCAATTATATTAATGAGTATATTTTCCCTTGTGAGTTCTTTTTGCTATCTTCTTTATAGTGCACCAGATGTAGCTATTGCAGAGGCAATAATGGGTTGTACTTTGAGTACTATTTTGTTTTTGGTGGCCTTTCAAAAGTATAAGATTTTTTCTATTTATTATTTAATTGAAGAGGCAGGCGATAATAATCAATCTGAAAAAATTAAAAGAAGACAAAATATAATCGGATTAATTGAAAAGTTTTGCAAAAAAAAGGAACTAGAATCTCATGTTATATATACTTCTGAGAAAGTTGAACATATAAAAAATGAGCATGATTATGATTTGATTGTTGTTCAAAATGGAAAAGATTTGACTATGTATTGTAGTGAGGATAATTATTTACTTGAGGGTTTAGAAGAGTTTATTTGTTTTGAATGTGATTCGGAACTTCGACTTGTTGTGGACAAAATAAAGGAGGTTGAGGTTCTAAATGAAGAGTAGTGATATAAAACGAAGATTTGCAATTGGGTTATTTATGATTGTTATAGCCTCATTTTTTATGTACCTTTATTATAGTGAAATTGAATTAATAGGAGGAGAAACTAGGTTTTATTATTTGCAAAATGCTTTTAAACAGACTTCTTCTAAGAATGTAGTAACAGCAATTTATTTGAATTATAGATTATATGATACTTTTTTCGAAGCTTTAATGCTTCTTGTTAGTGTAATAGGTATTATACATTTCTCGAGTCATGATAGTGATGACCATATTGAACCAATTATAGAAAAGGGAATTGTATCTAAGGAAGATTCGCAAATTATTTCTATAATATCAGTTTTGCTATATCCATTTATAATAATTTTTGGGATATATATAATAGTGAATGGACATAAATCTCCAGGTGGTGGCTTTCAAGGTGGAGCAGTTTTGTCAGCTCTTTTTATAATTAGATATTTAATTAACCCTGTTGAAAATATTAGTTTAGAGTTGCTGCAGAGGTTAGAAAAAATTTCTTTCTTATTTATTTTATTGATAGGTACAGTATTTATTATTTTAGGGTTGAATAGTAAGTTTTTTTTCTTAAATGAGTATTATCTTGTTTTAATGAATTCACTAATTGGGTTTAAAGTGTTTTGTGGTTTGTCGATTGTATTTATAAGATTTGTTTTTTATGAGAGTAGGTGATTTTATGGCTAATCTAGATTTTATAAATGGAGAAACAGTTAGTATTATATTATTTTTTATTGGATTTTACGGATTAATAGCAAGACGTAATATAATTAAAACTATAATTTCTTTGGGTGTTATTCAAACGTCTATAATTCTATTTTTTGTAACTATAAATTACGAAATAGGTGCAAAAGTTCCTATTGGTGTAGACATGGAAGGAGCTATTGCAGATCCAATACCACAAGCGTTGATGATAACTGCAATAGTTATCGGAATTGCAGTTACAGCTGTATCACTTACTATGTTTATAACTTTATATCATAGATATGGAACAACAAATTGGGAAAAGGCTAAAAAGAAGAGGGTGGAGAAATAATGATAGATTTATATGTTTTTATATTAATCCCTATTTTAGTTGCAATACTGATGTATTTATTTCCTAAGAAGAACATAAAGATCTTTGTTATTATGATGCAGATAATATTATTGATTATGGCATTTAAGAATTTTCTTTATGTAAAAGAAATGGGGACAGTAGTTCAAACTTTAGGAGGGTACAGTCCTGTAATTGGTATTAGTCTTAGAGCAGATATTTTATCTTCAATACTGGTAGTTCTTACACTTTTTCTGTTTTTATCTATGCTTATCTTTAGTTATGATAAGGTGTATATTAATCATTTATTTATATTTTTATTTTTGATTTTGCAAGGGTTAATCATTGGAGTGTTTTATAGTGAAGACCTATTTAATATATACGTGTTATTAGAAGTGTCTACTATGGTAGTAAGTATTCTTATTATGTTTAAAAAAGATAAAAGATCTATTTATGATGGAATGGTTTATCTTTTGGTAAATATTGTAGCAATGACTATGTTTTTATTTGGAGTAGGTTATTTATATAAAGTTTTTGGAGTTTTAAATATATATAGTATTAATGAATTAATGAGCAGTGTAAATAATAATAAATCTATGATTTTGCCTTATGCATTAATAATTACAGCAGTTGGCTTGAAATCAGCTCTTATGCCATTGTTTAGTTGGTTACCTAAAGCACATGGAACTCCTAGTGCACCTTCTATTGTTTCAGCAATTTTATCTGGTTTGTATGTTAAAACTGGGATATATCTATTTATAAGAATGCAATTTATGTTTTCGTCTGTTTTTGATACATCAAGTATTTTTTTAGTGTTAGGACTTCTTACTGGTATAATAGGATTCTTTTTTGCATTGGCCCAAACAGATATAAAGTTGATACTTGCATATCATACTGTTTCACAAATTGGACTTATAATGATTGGAATCAATTATCCGGACACTTATTCTTATTGGGGAGGGGTTTATCATTTATTAAATCATGCTATCTTTAAATCAGTTCTTTTTTTAACTGCTGGATTAATTATTGAAGAGTATAATACTAGAAATATATATGAAATAAGAGGGGTATTCAAAAGAATGCCGTTGATATCTGTAGCTACTATTTTAGCTATACTTGGAATAACAGGGGCTCCACTTTTTAATGGGAGTGTTTCAAAGTATTTAATTCAAAAGGGAACAGCGGGAACTTTTATGGAGTATGCAATTATTTTTGTGAATTTAGGGACAATAATATCTTTTGTCAAATATTCTTCTATGTTTTTTTATAATGGAGAGATTATTAGTATCAATAAATTTCAAAATTTATTGATGAGAAAAAAGATTTTCCATAGTAATTTAGATATTAACGATAGTACTAATATTGATAGTATTAGTGTAAATGGTACTATTGATACAATTAATAGTGAAGACAATAATACTAATTTGACTGAACATAAATATGTAAGCTTTAACAGAAAGCTAGTTGTATTGACATTGGGAGTTGTTTGTTTTTTAGGTGGAATATTTGGTGAGAAAATTATATTCTTTTTATTTTCGCAAGAAATCCATATAAGTTTTGAATCATATATTCATAAAGGTCAAGTGTATATTATTAGCATTATAGTGGGATATATTGTATATAAGTTTATTATATTGAAATCTCACCTGCTTCATAAAGTAAGGGAAATAGAGTTGAATTTTAATTATATTTGTCTTTCTATTGTAAGTTTTTTCTTCTTAATGACGGCTGTATTGTATAAAATCGTATAATTAGCAATTGAGTATGATTATTAGATATACAACTTCAACTATAAATCTATGAGACTTCAAAACTCACAGAAGCCTGAGATTTTGGACTCTCATAGATTAAGTTTCATTAATGTATATCTTATGCTTCGCAAAATCTTTGAACTTATTTAATTAAAGATTCTCGACGACAGGAGAGAATCATCCACAATTGCAAATTGCAAATTA
>DAOUPR010000211.1 GCA_030626065.1 Clostridium sp.
CCCTCAGGTGAAAATATTAGTTGTAATGTAATAGGAGTAGCTCCTGGAAAGTATGATGCATGGCTTTGTGGAAGTACATATATAGTTTTAAATTCAATTCCTTGTCTAGTTAATGTTCTTTCGTTATTTCCTGTTGAAGCACAAGTTAAATCAAACACTTTTAGTATTGATGTTCCTTGAGAGCCTTTAAAAGTTTTATCTAAACCAGCAATATTATCTGCTGCTATTCTACCTTGTTTGTTAGCTGGACCTGCAAGAGGAATTGCTGTTTTGTTTTTATTAACAAAATCAACTACTTCGATTGCATCTCCAACAGCATATATATCTTTTAAATTTGTTTGCATTCTATCATTAACAATTATATGACCTCTAGGTCCAAATTCTAATGATGTATCTTTTAAGAAGTTAACATCAGGTGTTACACCGATAGCTAAAATTACCATATCTGCTCTTAGTTTTGTACCATCATTTAAAAGAATTACAGTGTCTTCAGTACTATTAGTGAAAGATTTTACAGCGTTGTTTAGTACTAATGAAACACCATTTTCACTTAATTCATTTTCAGCTATAGTAACCATATCAGAATCAAATGGAGCAAGTATATGAGGGGCTGCTTCAACAAGTGTAACATTTACACCTATTTCTTTTAGGTTTTCAGCCATTTCTACACCGATGAAACCTCCACCAATTACAACGGCATCTTTCACAGTTTTAGTAGTAACGTATTCTTTAATTCTGTCGGTATCGTTCATATTTCTTAATGAGAATATTTTATCTCCATCAATACCAGGAATTGGTGGTTTGATTGGTTTTGCGCCAGGTGATAAAATTAAGTAATCATATTCTTCTGTATATAGTTTTTCATTATCTTGAATAGTTATTTCTTTTTTGTCAGCATCTACTTTAGTTACTTCACTATTTATTCTTACATCGATATTGAATTTATCTTTCATATCTTTAGGAGTAGATACTAAAAGATTTTCTCTTTCAGTTATTGTATCGCCTATATAATATGGTAATCCACAGTTTGCAAAGGAAATATATTGACCTCTTTCAAAAATAACAACTTCAGCTTCTTCATCCAATCTTTTTAATCTAGCAGCAGCTGATGCTCCACCTGCAACTCCACCAACAATTAGTATTTTTTTTGACATAATAAAACCTCCCAGAATTTAAATTAATCTCTAATTTAATTATAATAATTTTGTTTTAATTTATTTTGTTGATTATTAATTTTAATCTATATCGTCAAAAAGTATTTCAATTATTTTTTTTACTTTATCATTTTTTATAAAATAAAATACTTCTATACCTTTTCTGTCGCTATCTATAATCCCCGCTTTTTTTAGTTGATTAAGGTGCCTTGATACTGTAGGCTGGGGCACTTCTAAACAGTCTTGCATAGTATTTACATTACAGCTTCCTTTATGGATTAAGCCTCGTACAATGCAAAGTCTGGTTGGATGAGCTAAAGCCTTTAGAATTTCTGCATACTCTTGATAATGTTTTAAATTGTAATCCATAAACTCACCTACAATCATAATATTAATATATTCATATATTCGAATATGTTGATAATTAAATAATATAGTATTATATTTAGTTTGTCAATAATTTAACTTAAAAAAATAGTGAATTCTGATAATTTTTTTTAATTTTATAGTAATACTATTTACTTTGAAATTAAGTAGATGTATTGATCTTTTATTTTGAATAAAACGAAGGACTATTTTGCTTAGCAAAATAGTCCTTCGTTTTATGTTTTAATTAAGTAACATTATTTTTTTATTGTAAATTGTTTTTTTATAATTAGTGATTCTTAAAGAATAAGGAAATTAAAATAAACTATACAATTTAAATTGTAAAATGATAATTGTGCATTGTGCATTGTGCATTGTGCATTGTGCATTGTGCATTGGTCTTCTAGTATCGATATCCGCTTCTACCTCTATTCTTTTTTCTTCTAGCCATATTAATAAATCTAATTAGTAATAATATTAAAACTAATAATACTAAAATAGTACCTATATAAATGAACTTATTCTGGCCAATGATATCTTTTGTAGATATAGTTGGATATATGTTGTAAGAATTTTTAGTTTCTCTTTGAGAGACTTCAAGAGTACCAACTGGCTCTTCTGCATTCAACCTCCAAGCATCAATATTTTCTGTCTTTAGAGCAGTGTCTATTTCAGTATTATTGATTTCATTTTCATAATAGTCTACTTCGTCTTTAATCACTAATGGTACTTCAATTTCCTTTTGGAACCCAAAGAATTTGAAAGGTTTATATTCAAGGGCTATTGTACTAACTTCAGTATTTTCTACATAATCAATGGAGTCTTTTGAGTAAGTTGTTTTTTCAGCATTATAGCTCCAGTTTATTAGCTTTTTCATATCATCAAAAACATATGTATCATCTGGGTAGTATTGTGATTGAAGAACTACTCCGGCTAGTTTTCTTCCATCTTTCTCAAAAATAGCTGCCAAACATCTTCCGGCTTTTTTCGTGTATCCAGTTTTACCGGCTATACAGATAGCACCAGAATCTAGAGTTTCTCCAACAAGTTTATTTCTATTTTGAATATTTGCTGTAGTTCCGTTATCTAAACTAATTTTAGTTTCTTTTGTTTTCATTATTTCGCTCATCCAAGAATTTTCATTGGCAGCTCTAACAAGTAAGCTTAAATCATAAGCTGTTGTGTAATGGTCATCATCGTGGTATCCATCAGCAGTAACAAAATGAGAATTTGTCATACCAAGTTCAGAAAGTTTATCATTCATCATAGTTTTATAATATTCATAATCATTTTTGCTAACAAAATCCGCTGCCATATAAGCTGAATCATTTGCAGAATAGATTAAAAGTGCTTTCATAACATTTTCTGCATTCATAGTATCGCCTTGTTTAATATTCATTATATTATATAGTGAATAAGCGTTTTGCTTGGATGCGAGATTGGTATATGTAATAGTGTCCACTTTTTTGGAGTTTTCAGCTAGTAAAAGGCCAGTAAGTAATTTTGTTATACTAGCGGGTTGGTTTTGGGCATCAGCATTTTTTGCATAAATTATTTCTCCTGTATCAACATCTATTACTAAAGCTGATTCTCCTATGATTTCAGGTGCAGTATTTGCAGCGCTTGCATTTATAGGTATGGATAATACCAACATAAGTGAAGTTAATAGTATTGCTAATTTTCTTTTCAAAATTCATCGCTCCCATTTTTAAATTTATGTCTTTTTTAGTATAATATAATTGCAAATGCTTTACAATAAACATTAAAATTCTTCATAAAAAATTTATAAAAAAATTAGTATATAATGTAAAAAAAAGAGCGTTGTGATTTTAGGTTATATTTTTAAATATAGAGTGCAGAGATGCAAAAATTCCTTATTTTTTGGAAGTCTTTAAATTAATTAAAGATTCTCGGAGGAACTATGAGGATTGTCATCATTAAAAAAAGGGGCGGTAAATGTGGAAAAGATACAGAAAATTTTTAGTCAAAGAAAAGTAGAAAATATAAATCCCAAAAGAAAAAATGCTGTTAATATTTTGCTTAAGAAAAGAGAAGATGAAATATATATAGTTTTGGAAAAAAGATCATTAAAATTGAATAGTCAGCCTGGTGATGTTAGTTTTCCAGGGGGAAGGGTAGAGGCTGGAGAAACTCCTAAAGACGCTGCTATTAGAGAGACGATAGAGGAGTTGAATGTTAAAAAAGAAGATATTAGGTATTTAAGTGAAATGGGTTCTTATGTGATACATGATAGTTCTATAATATATATTTTTATTAGTGAGCTTTTGGGAGAAATAGATAATCCTAGTCCAGATGAAGTAGATCATACTTTTGAAGTGCCTTTGAAATTTTTTATTGAAAATACTGCAGACAAGTATGAAATGATATATGAACCAAATTTTCCAGAAGACTTTCCTTTTGATTTAATTCAAAATGGAAAGGATTATAAATTTAGAAAGGTAAAAGTAGAAGAATATTTTTATAAATTTGAAGATTATACAATTTGGGGCTTTACAGCTAGAATAATTAGAGAATTTATAAAAATAATGCAAAACTATGAAGCAGAGTAATTTTAGTTGAAAAATTTAAATTTTTAGGATAATTAAATTCATTCATTAAGGGTATATTAAATGTGTAAAATAAATTTAGTATGTTTTAAGGGAGTAGTTACATATGAAAAAAAGTATTCTTAATTTTAATGTCTCTTTAATTATCTTAGCTATTATGTTTAATATTTTTTCTACTATAGCAATGGCAGGAGAAAACTACGAAGAGTATGGAGTTGATGAAGAAAATTTAATAAAGGACTTAATGGAAGAAAATAGTGAGTTTTACGGGAAATATATTGACGGGCAGGATAAATATCAAATTCAAATACTATATACAAGAATTGATAGAAATGATGAAGAAAATACGAAGTTTACTTCTCACTATTATAATGTTGATTCTGAAAAGTATTTCTATCCAGCAAGTTCTGTGAAATTATCTTCATGTCTTTTAGCTCTAGAAAAATTAAATAATTTAGGCATTGAAGGGGTAGATAAATATACTGATTTAATCGTTGGAAAAGGAAGACAGAGTCAAAAGGAAGATAGTAAAGATTGGGCTACAGAAAGCAGGTTACCTAACATTGCTTCTTATATAAAGAAGATTTTAGTGGTCAGCGATAACAATAGTTTTGATAGATTGTATGAGTTTTTAGGTCAAAAATATTATAATGAAACTCTTTGGCAAAAGGGTTATAATGATGCTTTAATAATTCATAGATTAGGTAATCCAGTAGGATATGAAGAAAATAGATATACAAATCCTATTTCTTTTTATAAAGATGGGCAATTAATTTTGAATCAAGAAATACAGTATAATGATGAAGCGTATTTAAATAAAGATTTAAAGAATTTAGAAATTGGAAAAGGTTATTATTCAGGAGGAAGGTTGATTTCTAGTCCTAAAAACTTTTCCAAATCTAATTACATGTCAATAGAATGTTTACAGAGTTTATTATTAGCTATCTTTTTCCCAGAAGATATTGAAGAAAATAAGAGATTCAATTTAACTGTGGATGATTATTCATTTTTAAAAGAGTATCTTTGTACTTTACCATCAGAATGTAGTGAACCTAAATATGATTTTAAGGATAGTTATGTAAAATATTTTATGTATGGAGATACAAATGAAAAAATACCTGAAAATATTAAAATATATAATAAAATTGGATGTGCTTATGGTTTCTTAATAGATAATGCATATATTGTAGATGAAGAGAAGAATATAGATTTTCTGCTTACGTCTGTTATTTATTGCAATAATAACAATATTTTGAATGATGGTAAATATAATTATTATGATGAGGGCATGCCTTTTTTATCTAATCTAGGTAGGACAATATATAACTATGAAGTTAATCAAAGTTGTGTAGATAAAAATAGAAAAGTGATTAATTATAGTTAATAAAAAATCCAAGGAAATTTATTAATTTCCTTGGATTTTTTTATTGCATTGGAAAGTATATTTTTTCTTTCCTATGCAATAAAAA
>DAOUPR010000250.1 GCA_030626065.1 Clostridium sp.
GCTTCTGAGGAACTTATTGAACTTGGTGCTGGAGATTTAATAAATATAACTGATGATAATAGCAGGCATAAAAATATTAATTTCCCTGGGCATACACATGCTTGGCTTTATGATGTAAATATCATTGAACCTAAAGTTCGTCGTTATCTAAATGCATTAGGAATAAAAATTCATCTAAAAAAAAGAGTTATAGATATAGAAAAAAAAGAATGTAAAATTTACGGAATATATTTATCGGATGGGAAAATTGTCTATGGAGATGTTTTTATTGAAACAACGGGGTCTACTGGACCTATGGGGAACTGTTTAAGATATGGTAATGGTTGCTCAATGTGTGTGTTAAGATGTCCTGCATTTGGGCCTAGAGTAAGTATCAGTGCAAGAGCAGGTGTTGAAGACCTTCAAGGTGAAAGAGAAGATGACGTTTTTGGCGCAATGAGCGGGTCATGTAAATTATGTAAAGATAGCCTTGGTAAATCAATTATAAAAGAGTTAGAAGATAAAGGAGTTTATATAGCTAAGATTCCAGCAGAAGATGTAAACTTGGATAAACTTAAGATCAAAGTTTGTCAGCAGTACGCTCTTAGAGAATTTGCAGAAAATCTTGTTTTATTAGATACCGGGCATGTGAAAATGATGACAACTTATTATCCATTAGAAAAATTAAGAACTATAAAAGGTTTTGAAAATGCAAAATATATTGACCCGTATGCTGGCGGAAAGGGAAACTCAATTAGATATTTATCAGTTGCTCCAAGAACTGATGATATGAAAGTTAAAGGATTAGATAATCTATTTTGTGCGGGAGAAAAAGCAGGGCTATTTGTAGGACATACGGAAGCAATATGCACAGGTAGTTTAGCGGGACACAATGCTGTAAGATATCATCTTGGTATTCCGATGTTAATTTTGCCTAGAAGTACAGTAATAGGTGATATAATTACTTATGCTAATTATAAAATGATGACTAAAGAAGGAAGAAGAAAAAGATATACATTTGCAGGAGCTGAATATTTTGAAAGAATGAAAGAGGAGAATTTATATTCTGTAGATAAAGAGAATATTAAAAAAAGAATTAATAAGCTTAATTTAGAAAATGTTTTAAATGAAAAACTAATATAGTAGGTTATAAGTTTAGCAGTAGGTAAGCAAATAGTCTATTATATAAAACTCCTGATTGTACCAATATTATGGTTATAATCAGGAGTTTTATTGTACATATTTTACTATAGTAGCTTATTAATTATTTTCGTAGTTCATGATTTTTATATTGATAGTAATAGCAACGAATTCTTCCATTATATAATTTGCGATTTTTAGTACTCTTACGTCGGAAAATTGTTTCAAAATTTTCTTCTGAAGTTAGTATATTATAATTCCAACTATCTAAATTAGAAAATGCTTTCCCCATATTTTTATATAATGTTGTAACTTCTTCTTTTGTTCCTAATCTTTCACCATAAGGAGGATTACATACAATTGTGCCGTATTTTCTCTTTGAACTTATATCTAATGCATTACGTGCTTGAAAGTGTATTGTATCATCTACTCCTGCATCTTCGGCATTAGAAATTGCAGTTTTTATTATCCTAGTATCTAGATCATAACCTTGAATTTCGAAATCTTTATCATAATATATTTTAGAGAAAGCTTCTTTTTTGATTTCTTTCCACTTATTTGGATCTGCAATATGTGGCCAATTCTCAAATGCAAAGGTTCTATTTAGTCCTGGAGCAATATTTCTTGCTATAAGAGCGGCTTCTATAGGTATAGTACCTGAACCGCAGAATGGGTCAACAAAAGGAGTATCATATTTCCACTGAGAAAGAATCACAAGTGCTGCTGCTAAAGTTTCTTTTAATGGCGCAAGGTTAGCTTCACGTCTATAACCACGTTTATGTAATGCAACTCCAGAGGTATCTAGTAGTACAGAAACTTTATCATTTAAAATAGCTATTAATATAGGAAAAGTGGCTCCATTTTCTTCGAAAATCTCTCTGTCATATGTTAATTTCAATTTTTCTATAATGGCTTTTTTACTTATGGATTGAATATCTGAAAGACTAAATAAACCAGACTTTACTGATTTAGCATTAACAATAATATTAGCATCTTCTGGTAAGATATCTTGCCAAGGGATACCTTTTATATTCTGAAATAACTCTTCAAAAGATAATGCATTAAATTCTCCAAGTTTTATAAATACACGCTCAGCGCATCTGCTCCATAAATTAGTTAACATAATTCCTTTATCATCAGTAACAAATGTTAATTTTCCATTTTCAACTTGCATATTTTTAAAATCAAATCTTTTAAGTTCTTTTTTTACAATTCCTTCTAATCCAAAAGCCGTAGCTACAACTATTTCATAATTAGACATATAAATTCTCCTTTTTATAATATTACTAGACAAATATATCATTAATCAAAAAAAAACACAACAAAGAAGATATAGTTTACATAATAATAATTATGTAAACTATAAACAAAAAGTAAACTTCTAATTTACCTTTTTGTTTATTTATAATATAATATATTTAATTTGGAGGTAATTTTATGATTGAAAGATTACAAAAGTATATAGCACATTGTGGGATAGCATCTAGAAGAAAAGCAGAACATTTTATCATCGATAACCGAGTAAAAGTAAATGATATAATAATTAACGAACTTGGTACTAAAATTGATACTGATAAAGATAAAGTATATGTCGATAATAAATTAATTAAACCTGAAGATAAAAAAATATACATAGCTTTAAATAAACCTACAGGTTATATTACAACTGCCAGTGATGAAAAAGGCAGAAAAACAGTTATCGACTTAATAAATATTGGAGAACGAATATATCCTATTGGAAGATTAGACGCAAATACTTCTGGGATATTATTGTTAACTAATGATGGAGAAGTATTCAATAAAGTTATTCATCCTAGAAATCATATTAAAAAAACTTACATATGTAAAGTAAATGGAATTCCTAGTAAAGAAAAATTAGAAACTTTAGCTAATGGAGTTGATATTGGTGGTTATATAACTAAAAAGGCTGAAGTAAATTTATTGAAGAAAACAAAAGAAAAAAATGCAATTTTAAAAATCACAATAAGTGAAGGAAAAAATAGACAAGTTAGAAAAATGTGTCTAGCAATTGGTCATAATGTTATCACTTTAAAAAGAATATCAGTTGGAAACATAAAATTAAATGATTTGATTTATGGTAAATGGAGATACTTAACTACAGAAGAAATTGAATATTTAATGAATTTATAATTAACTGTTTATGAAATGTTTATTGAATAATAATTCATTTGATGATAAAATGAAATAAAAATTGCATAAATTTTTAATTATGAAAGGATTGTTCATATTGGATGATAAGAATAATGACTTGATGAGAACTATACAAGTAAAATTTCCAAGAATGAGTAAAGGGCAAAAACTCATAGCAGAATATATATTAAAAGAGTATGATAAAGCTGCTTTTATGACTGCAGCAAAACTTGGAACATCGGTTGGTGTGAGTGAGTCTACAGTAGTTAGATTTGCAAATGAATTAGGATTTAGTGGATATCCTAAATTACAAAAATCTTTACAAGAATTAATAAAAACAAAATTAACTACCGTTCAAAGAATTGAAATATCAAATAATTTGATAAATCAAGAAAATGCTTTGAAGGGTGTATTAAAATCTGATATGGATAATATTAGAGCAACACTTGAAAAAATAAATTATAAGACTTTTGAAAATGTTCTTAATTCTATTTTTGAATCAAAAAGAATATACATTTTAGGATTAAGAAGTTCTACAGCATTAGCCAATTTTTTAGGATTTTATTTAAATTTAATATTAGATAATGTAAAAGTTATACAGCCGGGTATTAGCGATATCTTTGAACAAATGATAAATATTACAGATGAAGATTTAATTATTGGAATAGGTTTTCCGAGATATTCAGTTCGTACAATAGAAGCGCTTTCATATGCTAAATCAAAAAATACAACTGTTGTTTCGATTACAGATAGTTTGTTATCTCCTTTAGCAAGTGAAGCTGACTATACATTAATTGCTCAAAGTAATATGGCCTCTTTTGTAGATTCTTTAGTTGCGCCACTTAGTATAATTAATGCACTTATTGTTTCAGTTGGTCTCAAAGAAAAAGAAAAAATATCTTCTTCTTTTAAAGAACTTGAAGATATTTGGGAAGAATATAATGTGTTTTCATAGAATAATGAAAAAGAATAAGTAAGAAGCCTTTTGCTTCTTACTTATTCTTTATTTTAAAATTATTAATGAGGAGTTTTGTTATGAAAGTTGTTGTAATTGGTGGCGGTCCTGCTGGTTTAATGGCGGCAATAAAAGCAGCTGCAAATCACGAGGTAGTCATAGTTGATAAAAATGAAAAATTAGGGAAAAAGTTATTTATTACTGGAAAAGGTAGGTGCAATATTACAAATAAAAAAGATATTTCGGAATTTTTTGATTTTATCCCAGGGAATCCAAATTTTTTATATAGCAGTTTATATTTGTTTACTAATATTAATACAATAGATTTTTTTGAGCATAATGGCATTGAACTTAAGGTAGAAAGAGGAGATAGGGTATTTCCTAAAAGTAATAAGTCCTCAGATATAATAAAAACTTTTGAAAAAGTATTATATAAAAATAATGTAAAAGTGTTATTAAATACAGAAGTAAA